>DATEWO010000372.1:0-10329 GCA_035257925.1 Propionibacteriaceae bacterium
CCTTGGCCGCTCGCTGGTACCGCTCCGCGAGGCGGATGAAGGCCTCGGCAAGGTCTGGCGGGTCAAGGATGTCGAAGTCCGCGTCAAGCAGCCCGATGTAGAGCGCGAGTTGGTGTGGAGTGTCAGAACCCACCTGGAGGATGCAGCTATCGGGTCCTTCCGGCGACACTGACACGGCCAGAGGCAGCTGCGTCCGCACCTGATCAACCGAGGCATGGATGCGAATTCGGGCGCGATACCGCCAGGTCGCAGTGCCGGCGGAGCGCTGCACATACCTGGATGCCTCATCGTCGGTAAGTGTCCTTGGCTTGAATCGGGGGCCGGTCGGTGTTTTGGGTGTGATCCGGTCCGCTCGGAAAATACGCCAGTCCGTCCGGTCAACGTCCCAGGCAAGCAGGTACCAGCGGCGGCCCCAGGCAACGAGCCGCTCTGGCTCGGCAGTCCGCTGGGTCTGGTTGCCGACATGGTCGACGTAAGTGAAGCGCAGCCGCTCGCTGGCTCGAATAGCGCCAGCGATCGCACCCAGAACCTCAGAATCAACAGTCGGCCCGGTTCCGGGGACACTCACAGTTGCTGTCCGCAGCGCGTCGATCCGATTTCGCAGCCGTGATGGCATAAGTTGCTCGAGCTTGACCAGCGCTCGCAGCGACGCCTCCTCGATACCCGTGACGCCGGAGCCCGTAGTGGTACGAAGGCCGACGGCGACCGCGACCACCTCTTCGTCATCAAGCAGGAGCGGCGGCATGGTCGTTCCCTGGCCGAGGCGGTACCCACCCCCGACCCCAGGCGTCGCCTCTACCGGATAGCCCAGGGTTCGGAGCCGCTCGATATCGGTCCGGATGGTCCGGGTGCTCACTGCAAGCCGGGAGGCGAGGTCTTGTCCGGACCAGTCTCGACGAGCTTGCAGCATGGCAAGCAGCTGAAGCAGGCGCGTCGATGTCTGCCACATAATGAGTAAGTTTCCCAGCAATCGAGGAACAATTTCTTCCGCGATTGCTTCTAGCGTGGTGGCATGACAACAGCTACCGCACTCAGACCGTTCCAGATCGAGATCAGCGACGCCGAGCTGGATGACCTCCATCGCCGCCTCGACGCGACCCGCTGGGCCGAGCCCGCGCCAGACACCCGTACCGACTTCGCGCGCGGCGTACCCCAGCCCTACCTCCAAGAGTTGACCAATTACTGGCGCCACGGCTTCAACTGGCGAGCCCAGGAGGCCCGACTCAACCAGATTCCACAGTTCATCGCCGAGATCGACGGGCAGCCCATCCACTACCTGCATGTTCGCTCTCCGGAGCCGAACGCGCTGCCGCTGTTGATCACGCACGGCTATCCGTCGTCGGTGGTCGAGTTCTATGATCTGATCGGCCCGCTCAGTGACCCAAGGTCCCACGGAGGCGATCCCCAGGACGCGTTCGATCTCGTCATCCCGTCACTGCCTGGTTTCGGGTTTTCCACTCCGGTGCGGCAGACCGGATGGGAGCTCGGGCGGACCACAGCGGCGTTCGCGGACCTGATGGCACAGCTGGGGTACTCGCGCTACGGCACCCATGGTGGGGACATTGGCGCCGGCGTCAGCGGTCGGCTCGGTGCCACCGACGCCGCGCATGTGGTTGGCACTCTCGTCGTCACCGATCCCGGTTCGCTGGGGCTGGCCGGGGAGCAGTTTCCGATCCCAGACCACCTCACCGAGGAGGAGCGAGCACGAGTCGAGCAAGAGCGTACGGCCTGGCGCGCCGAGCGCGGCTATCTCGATGTGCAGGGCCATCGGCCAGAGACGATCGCGGCAGCCCTGACTGACTCTCCGGTCGGGCAGCTCGCCTGGATTGTCGAGAAGTTCCAGACGTGGACCAACCCAGCGTCGAAGACACCGGACGAGGCCGTGGATCGAGACCAGCTGCTAACCAATGTCAGCATCTACTGGTTCACCCGAAGCGGTGCTAGCGCGGCCCGGTTCCTGTCCGAGGCCGAGCACTCGGACCTGGATTGGATAGCCCCGTCTGGCGTACCGAGCGCCTGGGTGGTGTTCAACACCGAACCCATCATGCGGCGCTTCATGGACCCGCAGCACCAGATGGCGTACTGGAGCGAGCACACCGAGGGCGGCCATTTTGCGGCCATGGAAGAGCCGGCGCTGCTGATCGAGGACCTTCGCGCCTTCTTCCGCAACCTGCGTTGACAACGCTGTCGGGCTTCTTCAGCTCCGTTGCAAGCCGGGCAGTCTCAGAAGAGGCTGGGTTCGCTCAGAGCGAGGTGTGGCGGGATGGGTGCCGTACGCGTGTCGGGTATGCGCAACGGGCTGTCCCTCCGGTCAAGGCCATATTTGCGGAGCAGCACCGAAGATCGACGAGCTAGATCGGCAGCGTAGGCGTGGGTGACGTAGGAACCCTTCCGGTACAGCTCGGCATATGGCCGGAGCAGTTGTGGGTGATGCTGGCCGAGGTAGCGCAAGAACCACTCCCGAGCGCCGGGGCGCAGGTGCAGCGCGAACACCGTGGCGCCGGTGGCTCCGGCGGCGGCAATCTGCGCGAGCAGCGCATCGATCTGCTCATCGCTGTCGGTGATCATCGGCAGTATCGGCGCCACCATCACCTGGCAGGGCAAACCTGCCTGCACGATGGCGCGAACCAGCTCGAGCCGCGCTCTCGGCGTCGGCGTACCGGGCTCGAGTGCAGCGTGGATGTCCTCATCGATGAGCGCGAGGGAGACGCCCATGCTGACCGGCACTGCCTGGCTCGCGACGGCCAGCAGCGGCAGATCCCGCCGCGCCGTGGTGCCTTTCGTCAAGATGGAGAACGGTGTGCCGGACCCAGCCAATGCCGCAATGATCCCCGGCATCAGCCGATAGCGACCCTCTGCGCGCTGATAGGGATCGGTGTTCGTCCCGAGTGCCACCGGCTCGTGGGTCCAGGTCGGCCGACGCAGCTCGCGGGCCAGCACGTCACTGATGTTGATCTTGACGACGATCTGCCGGTCGAAGTCCTGGCCTGCATCTAGATCGAGGTAGGTGTGGGTGTTGCGGGCGAAACAGTAGACGCAGCCGTGACTGCAGCCGCGGTAGGGATTGACTGTCCAGTTGAACGGAAGTGCGGCTGCGGAGGGTACGCGGTTCAGCGCCGACTTCGCCATGACCTCGTGGAAGGTGATGCCCGCGAACTCTGGTGTACTTACCGAACGCACCAGATTGTGCAGCCGGTCCAGCCCGGGCAGGGCGGCCGAATCTCGGGGAGCCTCTCTGGAGATCTCCTGACCAGCCCACCTCACCCGACTATTTGAACATAGATTCGATTAATTGTCGACGCCTGCTGTATCACTCCGCACTACTTACTTGGACTCCGCATCATCTGCAGATGGTGCAGAGTCCAAGTAACTGAGGCGGAGTGGGCCCAAGTGCGCCGCTTTCTCTCCGCTCAGTCAGCAACGGGGGAGCGGTGGGCTGTAGGTCACCTTGTTGGGCGTCGCCAGGTAGAGGTCGGTGAGATAGGTGCCGTCGTCCAGCTTGTTCCAGACCGACGTTGTTCCGACCCTGGAGCCCGAGCGCTGGCAGGTCACCCAACCCAGGGCACCGTTGGAGAGAGTGCCAGCTATGGGATAACGAGGACCAGGACCGGTGCGCCGGTTCAGCGTTGGCACCATGACCTGGAAGAGGTAGGTGCAGCGTGGCAGCGGCGGGCTGTAGGTGGTCTTCGAGGGCGTGCTGATGTAGTTGTCTGTGACGTAGTTGCCATCGGCCAGCTTGTTCCACACCGAAGTGGTTCCGACCTTGCGACCAGCGGTCTGGCAGATCACCGGCACCGTCGAGCCAGCCGCGTAGTTCACCACACGCGGAGCTGAGGTCGTCGGACCGCTCCGGCCATTGAGAGCGACCGAGCTGGTGACCTGATACGGGTAGCTCACTGTGGCGACGGGCGCATCGAACCGGTCGCTATCAATGTTGATCTTGACGCCGCCGTAAGTCTCATCATGGTCGCCCTCATATTGCTTCCCGCGCTGATGGTTGGGCCACTGCGCATTGGGGATGCCGGCCCACCCAGTGAGCGTCGAGTTGGCGTCCCAGCGCGCGATCCAGATTGCGTCCGGGCGTGCATAGTCAGGTGAGATGTAGGCCTCAGAGAGGTGTTTGGCCCCGGAGGTCAGGTTTGCATACATCCCGGACAAGTAACCGAGGCGATGCAGTTCCTTGGTCCAGGCCGAGACGTAACTCAAGACCGCCGCACGGCACGCCACGTCCCAGGACGCGTAGTGCTCCATGTCGCCGTAAAGTGCACTGCCTGGCAGCATGCCCAACCCCTGGGCCTGCAGCACCGCATCCGCCGCGTCGGCGGTGCCCAATAGCGCGGCGGTGGCGACCGTGAACTCGGCGGCGTTCCGTCGGCCGGTGCATGGTGCTTGGTGGCCGACGTAGATCGGAATGATCCGCCAGCCCTGCAGCGACACCGCCGTCACCCAAGCGGCGGTGAGATTGGGCTGGCTACAGGTGCGGTTCACACCTCCGATGTAGACGCCGACGCCGTCGTACGGCGATGAAGTCCACGCCTGCATCGTGGTGAGCGGCGGCGCCGCACAGGTGTCGAACGCACGTCCGCTCAGCCGGGTAGCGGATGTGCTGGCCGGGTAGGACAACGTGGTGGCCGGCTCGGCCCGCGCAGGCGTCATCGTCAAAGTCAGCAGAGCTGCTGCCAGCAGCACCGTCCCGAAGCCAATGTGACGACGGTCCACAATCAAGTGTTGGGCCAGGAACGAGCCAGAGGTCCTGCAGACCGGCCGATCGAGGCCCAGTTGGTATGAAAACCAGTAGCTGGCCCGTCTCCGAATCATGATTGAGTACCGGCGAGTGAGGAGACCCATAGCGAGAAAGCGCACGGCCCATTGCGGCCAGGCTGTAGTCTCCACGCTTGGCCGCCGTACGTTCCAACCCGACAGTCAGGATCGAAACTCATGCCACGCGTCTACAACTTCAGCGCCGGCCCAGGCACCCTACCCGAGGAAGTGCTGCTGCAGGCCGCCGACGAGATGCTCGATTGGCGCGGTTCGGGCCAGTCAGTGATGGAGATGAGCCATCGGGGCAAGGACTTCATCTCGATCGTGGAAGAGGCGGAGGCCGACCTGCGCAAGCTGCTCGCGGTGCCCGATGGCTATCACGTGCTGTTCTTGCAGGGCGGGGCGTCGCTGCAGTTCGAGATGATCCCGATGAACCTAATCCGGGGCCGTGCCGTCGCTGACTATATACACACCGGTGAGTGGGCGAAGAAGGCGATCAACGCGGCCAGGGGATTGGCGGATGTGAACGTTGCTGCGAGCGCAGAGGACCGGTCGTTCAGCTACGTGCCGGCTCAGTCTGACTGGCAGCTGACTGAACGGGCTGCGTATGTCCACTACACGGCCAATGAGACGATCGGCGGAGTTGAATTCGGCTGGACACCCGATGTAGGCGACGTGCCGCTGGTCAGCGACATGTCCTCGAATCTGCTGTCCCGGCCGCTGGAGGTTGGGCGGTTTGGGCTGATTTACGCGGGCGCTCAGAAGAACATCGGTCCGGCTGGGCTGGCCTTGGTGATCGTACGCGAAGACTTGATTGGCCTGGGTGAGCCCACGCCGCCGGCAATGCTTGACTACGCAACCCATGTCAAGGCACGTTCGCTGTACAACACACCACCGACGTACGCGGTCTACGTTGCCGGCCTGGTATTCCAGTGGCTGCAGGAAACGGGCGGGCTAGTCGCCGCCGAGCAACGCAATATCGCCAAAGCTGCGCTGCTGTACGACTTCATCGACAGCTCCGACTTCTATGTCAACCCGGTGGAGAAGGCCGACCGGTCGCGAATGAACGTTCCGTTCCGGCTGGCGAATTCCGAGCTGGAGGCTGATTTCCTGGCGGGGGCAGCCAAGCATGACCTGGTGGAGCTGAAGGGTCACCGCTCGGTCGGTGGGATGCGAGCCTCGCTCTACAACGCGATGCCGATCGAAGGCGTTCAGGCGCTGGTGGACTACATGTCCGAGTTCGCGACGACGAAAGGCTGACGCACGGTGACTGAGAAGTATCGAGTACGGGTCCTCAACCACATTTCAGCTGGCGGGCTGAAGCGGCTGCCCTGGGATCGGTTTACGGTGTCGGCCGATGTCGACGATCCGCACGCCATCCTGGTTCGTTCAGCTAGCCTGCACGACCTTGAGATTCCGGAGGCCCTGCTGGCGGTCGGCCGCGCCGGGTCGGGGACCAACAACATCCCGATCGCAAGGATGTCGGAACGCGGGATAGCTGTGTTCAACGCGCCTGGTGCCAACGCCAATGCCGTCAAGGAGCTGGTCGTTGCCGGCATGTTGCTCGCGGCGCGCAACCTCGACGATGCGCTGAAGTACCTCGACTCGCTGGACCCTGACGACCCGGAGCTGGAGCAGAAGGTCGAGGCTGGCAAGAAGGCGTTCGCCGGGTACGAGCTGGCGGGTCAGACGCTGGGAATTGTCGGCCTGGGCAAGATCGGCTGCCTGGTTGCCGATGCGGCGATCAAGCTCGGCATGCATGTGATCGGGTACGACCCGGAGATCACGGTGGACTCGGCGTGGAGTCTGCCGTCGACGGTCAAGAAGGCGCACAGCCTGGGCGAGGTTCTCAAGCACAGCAACTTCATCACACTGCACGTACCGCTCGTCGCTGAAACCCGCGGAATGATCGATGCCGGCGGGATCGCTCAGATGAAGGCTGGCGCGGTTGTGCTCAACTTCTCTCGCGGCGGCGTAGTCGACGAGACCGCGATCTTGGAGGCTCTGGAGACCGGACAGCTGGCGAAGTATGTCTGCGACTTTCCCGCTGCGCATCTGGCCAATCAGCCAGGAGTGATCTTGCTGCCCCACCTAGGCGCCTCGACGCAGGAGGCTGAGGAGAACTGCGCGGTGATGGTCGCTGAGCAGGTGCGCGACTACCTGCTTGATGGCACCATTCGAAACTCGGTGAACTTCCCCGATGTGATCTTGCCGAGGGAATCCCCGTTCCGGGTGGCGATTGCCAACGCGAATGTGCCGAACATGGTCGGCGGGATCTCTCATGAGATGGCGATGGCCGGCCTCAATATCGCGACGATGACCAACAAGTCGCGAAAGGATTTGGCCTACACGCTGGTGGATGTGGACAGCGAGGTGCCGGATTCGGTCATCAAGGCGATTGGGGACATTGACGGCGTACTGATGGTCCGCTATCTGCCGCATCCGAATTGATCTTGACCCGCTCGTTGCGGCACCCCTTGTGTTGAAGATCGATTAGGAGATCTGTCCTTCCTTGAGGAGCCTGCGCAGCAGAGTGCGCAACTGCCGGTGGCCGCGCTCGCCCAAAATCGCCGTGATCTGGTCCTCGAGTTCGTTGATTGTGGCGATGCCGGTTGCGATGGACTGCTTTCCTCGGTCGGTCAGCACGATGAGCTTGGCCCTCCGGTCGGTCGGATCAGGCCGACGCTCCACATAACCCATATCCTCGAGTTCGTCCACGAGCTCGCCCATGGCTTGCGGGGTGATGTTGGCACCGCGGGCCAGATCGGTGAGCCGGCTGCCCTCAGCCTTGATCTGCGCGAAGACGGCGGAGTGTGACGGCTTCTGCGGGAAGCCGGCGCCGACCACCCCATCGACGATCTTGAAGCCCAACAGGCTGTACGCCTGGCCCAGCATGGCGATCGTATTCAGGTCGCCTGTCCTGGATTCTTGCACAATTGCCACTGAGATCCTAAGGTTAGCCTGAAGAACAGGGTTACCTTAAAACTACGACATGTACTGCGGAGACGCCATGCCGGTCAACAGAATGTCTAAGACTGAGCAGTCCGCCGCGCTGAGCCCTAGCAAGTCGACGGTCGGCAGAGGAGGAGAATCGGCTCTCCCCCTGCTTGTTGTCGGCGGTGTCTGCGGGCTTGCCTGGGCGGCGTCGTTGCGAGGTTTCATGTCCCAAATCGCGGCAACGGACTCCACAGTGAGCTGGTTGGGCACGTTCGGCTGGATTCTGCTGCCAGGTGTGATCACGGGCGCACTGCTGGCCTGGGCCGAGCACCTGCGTCGGATTGGGGGAAGACGCGGCTGGCGGTGGCTGGCGTTGGCGCCACTCAGCTTCGCGAGCGTTCTGCTTACAGGTCTCACTGATCCGGGATCGATGTTCGAAGGCGGGATCGGTGGAGGCGCGATCGGGGTGCCGTTGTACGCCATGGCGGGCGGGTTTGCAATATCGAGGCGTGGACCGGTCTGGGCACGGATCGCCTGCGGCGTGCTGTTCTTGACCATGATCCCAATCTGGGCACTCACGGTGACATCGTTTGGCGGCCCCGGCCTTGCCCTTGATACCGCCCGGGGTGCCTGGGTCGCGCTGTACTACTGGTCACTGCTCGTAGTCTTGGCATTGGCCTGTGCCGTACCTCATCGACGGACCATGCCGCACGGGAGCTAGCCGAACGCACTTCACGCGTCATGGATGCAAGATTCATGTGATCAAATTTGGGAGACATCGGTATGACCACCCCGCGCACTGGCACGGACCCGTGGGTCAGGCTTGGCCGCATCACCGCAGTAACCGGTCTCAGCTCCATCGTCCTGCTGTTCGCGACGATCATCCCGCTCGCGGCGCTCGGTGAGCCAGCGTTCACTGCCAGTAACGACGAGGCCAGGGCCTACCTCGTCAATGTCAGCGTCGGATGGCCCCAGACCGTCATAGCACTCAGCAGCGTGGCGGCGATCGGCATTCTCTGGTTCGTCGTCGGGCTGACCCTCGTGCTCCGCCGAGCCGAGGGTGACCCGCCGTGGCGGTCAACGATTGCACTCGTGTCTGGGGTGCTGTTGACGGCGTACACAGCCATGGACGCGAGCTTGGACGCTGCGGCCTCTCGCGGTGCTGATCTTGATCCGGCTGTCGCCGGCTACGCCTTCGCCGTGGGCAGCGTCGGCTTCGCCAACGCGTGGTTGGCGCTGGCCAGCTTTGCCGTGTGCGCCGGTTGGGTCGTGGTGGCGACCGGAATCTTCGGGCGTTGGCTTGGTTGGTGGGCGATCATCAGTGGCCTCGGTCTGGCACTGAGCCGCTTCTTCTGGACGTCGGAGATCTGGCTCCTGCCGTACGGGCTTTTCTGGGTGTGGATGATCATCGTCTGCGTCCGGCTCCTTCGCTGGTCACCAAACCAGGTGAACGCACTGCCGCAGTCGGCCCCCGCAGCATAAGTACCGCAGCATAAGAGAGCAGCGCTGGTGTGGCCGCCGCCTTAAGCGGGTAGTCCGAGAGCATGGCAGCACGCACCGGCGACGACATCTGGGGCGAGCGAATGCCCTATTCGCCCGGCCGGGCGTGGCCGGTACGGGTGGACATGCATCTGGTCGATGGGCTGACTGTCGATGAGGTCGATTCCTGGGTACCTTCAGCCTGCCTACTGTGCAGCAATGGCTGCGGGCTGGACATCGCGGTCAAGGACGGCCGGATGGTCGGGGTTCGCGGCCGAGCTGAGGACCGGGTCAATCATGGTCGCCTCGGACCCAAGGGTCTGTACGGCTGGCAGGGCAGCTTCATGATCGGCTGACCCGGCCCATGATCAGGAATGGCACAGCGCTGGTCGAGGCTTCTTGGGACCAGGCGATGGATGTGATCACCAGCCGATCCAGGGAACTGCTGGACAGCAAGGGGCCGTTGTCGCACGGCTTCTACACCTCCGGTCAGCTGATGCTGGAGGAGTACTACACGTTGTCAGTCATCGGCAAGGCTGGCATCGGAACTCCCCATATGGACGGCAACACCCGGCTATGCACTGCGACGGCTGCCGCGTCGTTGAAGGAATCGTTCGGCGCCGACGGGCAGCCAGGCTCGTACGCCGACCTCGATGTCTGCGAGGCGCTGTTCTGCTTCGGCCACAACGTCGCGGCCACCCAGACCGTGTTGTGGTCCCGGATCCTGGACCGGCTGGCCGGCTCTGAGTCCTTACGCGTGGTCGCTGTGGATCCCCGACAGACCCCGGTCGCCAAAGCGGCCGAGATCCATTTGGCGCCGCGGCCCGGCACCAATCTCGCCCTGATCAATGGCCTGCTGCAGCAGCTGATCGCCAACAACTGGATTGATCAGGACTACATCGACGCGCACACCAGGGGCTTCGAGGCATTGGCGGCCGTGGTCGCTCACTACCCGCCGTCCCGAGTCGCCGAGATCTGCGGGGTCGGAATCCGCGACGTGGAGGCGGCGGCCGAGATCTTCGGTACCTCATCCGCGGCGGTCTCGACCGTCCTGCAGGGCTTCTATCAAGCGCACCAGGCGACCGCGGCCTCGGTTGCGGTCAACAACATGCACCTGCTGCGCGGCATGCTGGGCCGGCCCGGCGCCGGCAT
>DATEWO010000373.1:0-3175 GCA_035257925.1 Propionibacteriaceae bacterium
GGCAGCCGGGCTCGCGCCCGGCACGTTCTTTCAGCAGGTGAGGAGTGTTACTGCGCACTGTCGTGGGCCGAAGGGCTGACCGTACCAGCCGACGCGGCGGAGGCCAGCCGCCGCGTCGATGCCACTACGCGGTTTTGGCGCAATTGGCTCGGACGGGCGCGAATGCCTGACCACCGCTGGCGCGATCCGCTCCAGCGCTCGGCGCTAGCCATCAAGGGCATGACCTATCTGCCAACCGGGGCCACCGTCGCCGCACTCACCACGTCGTTGCCGGAGACCCCCGGCGGCGAGCGCAACTGGGACTACCGCTATACGTGGATGCGCGACACCACCTTTACGTTGCAGGCGCTGCACTTCCTGAACCTGGATTGGGAGGCCGACGAGTTCATGCAGTTCGTCGCCGACCTGGAGCCGAACCAGGACGGCGGGCTGCAAATCATGTACGGCATCGACGGCCGGCGCGACCTGACCGAGTCGACCCGCGAGGACCTGTCCGGCTACGCGGGTGCGCAACCTGTGCGGATCGGCAACGGCGCGTTCGATCAACGCCAGAACGACGTGTTCGGCGCCGTGCTGGATTCGATCTTGTTACACGTCCGACGCAGCGACCGACTGCCGCGACGGCTGTGGCCGATCGTCCAATCGCAGGCCCAGTGCGCCACTGCGGTGTGGCGCGAACCCGATCAGGGGATCTGGGAGGCCCGCGGCAAGCCGCAGCACTATGTGTCCTCCAAGCTGATGGGTTGGGTCGCCTTGGACCGCGCGTCGAAACTGGCTAAGGTCCGCGGCGACAGAGATCTTGCAGCGACCTGGGGGGCCACCGGCGCCGAGATCAAGGAAGACATTCTTGCTCATGGCGTCGACAAGCGCGGCGTACTGCGTCAGCACTACGACACAGATGCGTTGGATGCCTCCACACTCTTGGCAGCCATCTTCGGATTCCTGCCCCCCGACGATAAGCGGCTCCGCGCCAGCGTGCTCGCGATCGCCGACGAGCTGACAGAAAACGGCTTCGTGTTGCGTTACCGCACTGACGAGACCGACGACGGCTTGTCCGGCAAGGAGGGGACCTTCCTCATCTGCTCGTTCTGGCTGGTCTCCGCGCTGGCGATCATCGGTGAGGAGCAGCGTGCTCGGGACCTCATGGAGCGCTTGCTGCGGGTCGCCTCGCCGCTCGGGCTTTTCGCCGAGGAGTTCGACGTCGACACCGGTCGACACCTCGGCAACTTTCCGCAGGCGTTTTCCCACCTTGCGCTGATCGAGGCCGCGGCGCGGATCATCGTCAGCGAGCGGTTGGCGGAGTTCTCCTGACCGACCGGCTTGTACTACAAGAGGCAGCTGATGGCGGTATCTACTGAGAAGGCTGAGGAGGGCGCTTCGGATGAGTGATCGGGTGCTGGTTCTTGGTGGCGGCCTAGCAGGTGTGGCGTGTGCGCGCGAGCTTGCTGATGAGGGGGTGGAGGTAACGCTGGTTGATCGCAATGACTACCACCAGTTTCAGCCGTTGCTCTACCAGGTGGCCAGTTCGCAGTTGCCCGCTGAGGACATTGCCCGCCCCCACCGGACAATCTTCAAGGAGCACCCCTCGGTCGAGGTGGTGACTGCGCAGGTGACCGCCGCGGACCTGTCCGATCGCAGTCTTACGCTTACCGACGGCAGGACGTTGCAGGGTTCGCATCTGGTGATGGCGGCCGGTGCTCGGCCGAACTTCTTCGGAGTTCCAGGCGCCGCAGAGTATGCGTTTCCGCTCTATTCGGTGGTCGACGCCGAACGCTTGCGGCTGCATCTGCAGGGGCTTTTGGAAGCTGCGATAGATGATGCGGCGTCCCGCGAGCCCGGTTTGATCGACGTGGTCGTGGTGGGGGGCGGTCCGACTGGAGTCGAGACCACCGGAGCGCTGGCCGAGCTGATGCTGGCGCTGCATAAGTCTGGGCGGCTGGCGGTGCCGGGCCAGATAACCGTCGTCGATCGTGGCAACGCCTTGCTCGGGCAGTTCTCCGACAAGGCCCACGGATACGCGCTGGAGAAGCTGACCGAGGCCGGTGCGCAGGTGCGGCTGGGGGTCGGGGTCACCGCGGTCCACCCCGATCGGGTGCAGTTCGACGACGGCAGTACCCTTCCGGCCCGGACTGTGGTCTGGGGCGGGGGAGAGTCGGGGTCTGCGGTGGCGCAGACCGCCGGGCCTTCCCCAGGCCGCGGTGGTCGCCTCGACGTCCGCCCAGACCTCACCGTGCCCGGCTACCCGGGCACCTACGCCGTAGGAGACGTCGCAAACATTCCGTCCGGTGACGACGCGGTGGCATTGCCCCAGCTGGGCTCGGTGGCTCAGCAGTCGGGGAAGTGGGCCGGGCAGAACATTGTCCGTGAGCTGCACGGGAAGCCCATCGAACCCTTTGTGTACAAGGACAAGGGCATCATGGCGATGATCGGCCGCAACGCGGCGGTGGCCGAGGTCGGCAAGCGCCACCATCAGGTGGAGGGTCCGATCGCCTTCGCCGCCTGGCTCGGCGTCCATGCAATGCTGCTCAGCGGCGTGCACAGCAAGACCGATGCATTCCTCAGCTGGGCCTGGGACTACTTCGACCGCGACCACGCGGCCACCATCGAGGCAACATCCGCGACGCCGGAACGGCTTGCCTGGGCCGACCACGGCGAGGATATGCCGCACATCTTTCTGGACCGGCCCGACGAGGCCGCCGTACACCAGAATTCACATCATGACGTCGAGAACCGAGAACCGGGTGGTCAATCTCGCCGGAGCGATCAAGAGGAGTAGCCGCGGTAACTGGACCGAAAGTCAGCTGCCGTCGCGTTCCGGGGTCTGGACGAGTGGCTGCGTGCTGGAGCGGCGGAGAGCTACAGCTACCGCGGGGAACACGATCACCGAGAGCACACCCGCGCCGACGAGCGCGGCGGCGTTCTCGGGCAGCATCGTTCCGGACTCGAGACCAATTTGCGCCAGCGCGACGAGCAGCGGCAACGCTGTCGCTGTCAGCAGCATCATCTGGACCCGACCGCGCATCGGCAGGTCGCGCCGATAAAACAGCAGGGCGGGGAGGCCACGGACGACGAGGAACAGGACGAAGAAGACGACCAAGCGCGCCGGTGACTTGATGATCGACTGCAGGTCGAGGCTCATGCCCGATGCTACGAAGAAGACGGGGATGAAGAAGCC
>DATEWO010000374.1:0-20291 GCA_035257925.1 Propionibacteriaceae bacterium
GCCAGGGCCGCAATATCCTTTGGCAGGCAGCCGCCGCCGAACCCCAACCCGGCGTTGAGAAATTCCCGCCCAATTCGCTCGTCGTATCCGAGGGCGTCGGCCAGCGGGATAACATCGCCGCCTGCCGCCTGGCACATTTGCGCCATTGCGTTGATAAAGCTGATCTTGGTCGCCAGGAAGGCGTTTGCTGCGACCTTGATCAACTCGCTGGTCGCGATATCGCAGCTAATGACGGGGACACTGTCGGTGATCGGAATCGCATAGATCTCCTCCAGCACCTCCAGAGCATGTTGCGAGCGGGTGCCGAAGACGAGCCGGTCAGGACGCAGTGTGCCTTCGACAGCGTGGCCCTCACGGAGAAACTCCGGATTCCAGGCCACCTCGATGGCATTTCCCGCTGGCGCGGAACTGCGTAGTCGCTCCTCGAGCGCCATCGCCGTACCGACTGGCACCGTTGACTTCCCGACCACCAGAGTCGGCTTGGTCAGCAACGGTGCCAGCGTGTCAACAGCCGCATGCAACTGACTCAGATCAGCGGCGCCGCCGGGCCCGGATGGGGTTCCCAGGGCCAGGAAATGTACGTCGGCCCAATCCGCAATCTCGGTGTAATCGGTGGTGAAGCGCAGTCGTCCGGACGCCGTGTGCCTCTCCAGCAGCGGCTCAAGGCCAACCTCGAAGATGTGCGACTGACCAGCATTCAGCGTCTTGACGCGATCGACATCGATGTCAATCCCGATGACCTGATGGCCGAATTCCGCTAGGCCTGCGGCATGGGTAGCACCCAAATAGTTCGTGCCGATGACGCTTACCTGCAATGTCACCAGCAGATTTTCCCACAAGACGCCGCGCACCGGGCCGCAGACGCTGAAGCCGCACGAGGTAGGGGCTACGGGCAGGAGTAGAGCACCAAGTCGGCCAGCTGACCGTCGCCTAGCGGTTCCGAGGCGGGCTGAATGCCGACTTTGGTGTAACCGGCGCGTTCGGCCACGCGTCGCGACGCCGTGTTACTTCGTGCGCAACGAATGATGAGTGACCTCACCAGGCCAGTGTTCCTGGCGTGCTGCGTTACCAGCCGGACAGCCTCGGTCACTACGCCCCGACCTCGGGCGTCGGGATGCGCCCAGTAACCGATCTCGCCCCGCCGCGCGTAGCCGTTGAGACCGTCCAGGCTGATCGAACCTAGGCACTGGTCGTCCTCCGGATCAGCCATGCACCAGGTGACACCTATCCCTCGCGCGGCCAGCTCCCGAAGGGAGTCCAGGTAGCCGAAAGCGTTGTGCCGCTGGTACGGCCGTGGCATCGAGACCAGCCACTGGGCAGTACTCGGGTCGGAGCAGGCTTCGACGATGCGGTCGACATCGGAGGTGCGGAAGGCTCGCAATCGGATCCGACGGCCTTGCAGCTCGACCGGTTGCAGCCATGGCTGTGGCACCCGGGGATCCTCTCGGGTCAAGGTGGCGATCCAGCCGTCCAGCAGCTCACCTCTGTGTGCCAGCAGGCGTCGGACAGTGCCGTCGAAGATGAAGCCGACATTCCCCGCAACACGCCGCGACGCCCAGTTCCCGACCACCGAGCGCCAGCGAATGACCTGAAGTCCGGCAACCTGAAACCCGTAGTCACAGACCAACTGCATGGCCGCAGTCATCATGCCTCGGCCACGCGCCTGTGGATGCAAGCCAAAGCCGACCTCGGCGATCCCGTCGCCCTCCAAGCGAAGGTCGATGCTGCCACAGAAGCCACGCGCGGAGCCTCGCTGACCCTCAATGGTCCAGCCGAGTCGTTCACCATTCGTCCAACCAGCAGCGATGAGTGCCAGAAACTCCGCGGCGTCTCGGAGCTGGTAGCCATCGTCTGGGGTCGGGACACTCGTCCAGCGGATCATCTCGGGGTCGCGGCATTGTTCCACCATTCCGGGAAGGTCGTCGCTGCCGGCAGCTCGAAGCGTTACGCCGGCCTCAGCATCGATCAGAATCGGCACTTCGTCGGGGAACGTCCGGGCCGTCCCCAGCACGGGTGGGTTCGCATCGGCCATGTCATTCATCCAACCCAGCGACGCAGCGATGTGACAATGCCTGATTGCTCGCTGCGCTCTTCTCGGCACCGGCCACGCCCACACGAGGCTCATTCACTACGCTTGCTGAGGTGAGCGGCGACGCCGACTGTGACAGATCCTTGAGCCCATGCACCGATGACTAGCGCCGTTCTCAATATCTTGCTGATCTTGCTCCTGGTGGTCATCGGGGGCGTCTTTGTCGCCGCCGAGTTTGCATTGGTCTCACTCCGTGAGAGTCAGATCAGGCAGCTTGCCAACCGCGGCAAGCGTGGAGAGCTGGTTGCGAAGCTGACCAGCAATCCGAACCTCTTTCTTTCTGCGGTGCAGGTCGGTGTGACGTTGTCGGGCTTCCTCGCCGCCGCTTTCGGCGCCGACAGGCTGTCGGGTGATCTGGCACCGCTGTTGGAGCGGTGGGGTCTCAGCCCCGGCCTCGCAGACACGATTTCGCTGATTTTGATCACCATCGTGATCTCTTACGTCTCAATCGTGGTTGGCGAACTGACTGCAAAGCGGCTGGCGTTGCAGCGCGCCGAAGGGGTCGCTCTTACGGTGGCGCCGCTGGTGAATTTCACCGCCCGGGCGGCACGTCCGTTGATCTGGCTGCTTGGGGTCTCCACCAATGTCCTGGTGCGGATTTTGGGTGGCGACCCGAGGATGTCCCGTGAGGCGGTTACCAATGAGGAGATCCGCACCATGGTGAGCGGCTCGACCACGCTTGGCGACGAGGAGCGCCGGATCGTGGACGATGTCTTCGCCGCAGGTGAGCACGGCCTCCGCGAGGTGATGGTGCCGCGGACCGAAGTCGACTTCCTTCCCGGTGACATGCCAGCGCACCGCGCGGTACGTGAGTTGATCAAGGCGCCGCACTCACGGTATCCGGTGATAGGCGACTCCGCGGACGACATCATCGGCTTTGTTCATGTGCGCGATCTGCTCGATCCTGATGTCAGCTCGCGTACCACTCCAGTGGCCGAGCTGGCACGCCCCGTGCTCTCGATGCCGGACACCGTGCGGGTGCTCCGAGCATTGAGCGACATGCGCCGCAGCGCGTCGCACCTGGCGATCGTGTTGGACGAGTACGGCGGCACGGCGGGCATCGTCACGATGGAGGACCTGGTCGAGGAGCTGGTCGGCGACATCACCGATGAATATGACGTGATCGGTGAGGAGCGGATAGGCGTACCAGGGGACCTGGTGATCGAGGGTCTGACTACGCTGGACGACTTCGCTGAGAAGACCGGTCTGGTGTTGCCTGAGGGCCCGTACGACACTTTGGCCGGTTTCTTTATGGCCAGGCTCGGGCAGCTGCCCAGCGTCGGCGATGCGATTTCGCTTGAGCTCGCCTCCACCAACCCTCGCGAGGAGGAACTAGCTCAAGTCGAGCTTCGGGTCAGCGAGCTGGACGGACGCCGAGCAGCCGCCTTCGTCGTCCACCGCCAGGACGGAAAGGATTTCACCCCGGCAGAGCCGTAGCGGCATGAAAAGGCTCCGAGCGGCCGCTGTCCCCATGGAACAATGACGCGGACGCACACAGTCGGCGCTCGATCCGGAAAGGAACCTCTGTACCTCATGGCTTCACACAGCGGTGCAAGCAGGCCGCGCGTGCTCTCCCTTGCTCAGCCCACCGCCGACTCTCTTCACCTCGGCAACTTCCTGGGTGCGCTGCGCCAGTGGGTGCCATTGCAGGAAGACCATGAAGCGTTTTATGGGATCGCCGATCTGCACGCGCTCACCGTTCCAACCGCGCCGGAGGTGCTGCGGGAACGCACGCTGCGCAGTGCGGCACAGCTGCTCGCGGCGGGGATCGACCCAGCGAAAGCCACGGTGTTTCTCCAGTCTCAGGTGCCTGAGCACGCTCAGCTGAGCTGGGTACTGGGCTGCCTCACCGGCTTCGGCCAAGCCCAGCGAATGACGCAGTTCAAAGACAAGACCGCCAAGATGGGACCTGAGGCCGCCAATGTGGGCTTGTTCACCTATCCGGTGTTGATGGCTGCCGACATCTTGCTCTATCAAACCGATCAGGTACCTGTCGGAGAGGACCAGCGACAGCATCTTGAGCTCACCCGTGACCTGGCGGCACGCTTCAACTCACGCTATGGCGAGGCATTTGTCGTTCCCGAGCCGTACATCCTGCCCTCGGTCGGCAGAATTGCTGATCTTGCCGAGCCGGGTACGAAGATGAGCAAATCACTGTCCTCACCGACCGGCATCATCGAGCTCCTGGACGAGCCGGCGATCAACATCCGCAAGATCAAATCCGCGGTTACCGACTCGGGCCGGGAGATCATCTTCGACGAGATCAACAAACCCGGCGTCTCCAATCTGCTGACCATCCTCTCGGCGTTGACCGACACTCCGGTCGATTCTCTCGTCCAGGAGTTTGCTGGGCGCGGCTACGGCGACCTGAAAAGCGCTGTCGCCGACGCGGTCACAGCGTTCGCGATGCCTTACCGCAACCGGACGCTGGAGCTGATGCAGGAGCGCGGGGAGCTCGAGTCGATCCTTGCCAAGGGGGCTGATCGGGCTCGCGAGGTGGCCAGCGCCACGCTGGCTGATGTCTACGCGAAAGTCGGACTGGCCTAAGTCGGATGTGACTTCCACGCGTGCTCCCAAGAAAGGGGTCAGCCGATCCGCTCATCGATGTAGCACCAACGCCACGATTCACCCGGCTCGAAGCTCCGTACCACCGGATGGGCGGTCTGCGTAAAGTGCCGCTCGGCGTGCCGGCCAACTGAGGAGTTGCAGCATCCGACGTTCCCGCAGCTGAGACAGATACGCAGGTGCACGGTACGCGTGCCCTCGCGGACGCAGTCCTGACAGATGCCTGGACCGTTCGGATCCATTGCGGTGGGTGCGTGCTCGATGTGACCACAGGGACCGGCTGCGACAGTCGGCGTGGTGACTGGTGCGTCTTCGGAGAGCTGGTCGGACTGCTCGGTGGCAATGGTGAGCATCGACTCCTCGATGTCGAAAGATCCGAGTACCTGCTCGATGATGTCGTGATCGACCGTGCCACTGGAGCGGATCTTCAACACCTCGTTCCGCTCGAGGTCGAGGGTCTGCAGCCGGAGCCGCCGATATTGCTCGGCCGGCGTCTCAGTGTCGCCGGATCTGCCGAGCTTTTCCCACATGGCCTCGGGTCGGGATGTGATGCGGGCGCGGAGCACCTCTACCGTCCTCGGTGCGTCGTCAGGACCCACAATGTCGTCAAGGTAGGCGATGGCGGCGTTGCTGGAGGTCTGCAGCACGGTGGCCGCCTGCAGGGCGTCGGAGCGGGGATCCGGCCCGCGCAGCTTGAGCGCCCGGACCAGCAACGGCAGCGTCAGGCCCTGGAGCAGCAGGGTTCCGGCGGTGACAACCATTGCGGCGAAGATCAACGTCTCGCGGAAAGGCACATCTTCGGGAATCAAAAAGGCTGCGGCCAGGGTCACCACCCCGCGTAAACCCGCCCAGCCGATTACCAATGCGTACGACCATGGGGATGCCGTGGAGCCGGCGTCCTTGTCACGACGGAACAGGAAGGGACGCGTGCCGAGGACCCAGAGCAGCCGGATAGCAATGACCGCGACCAGAACCGCCGCGCAGAACCCGGCGATCTGCCATCCGGAGAGTTCTGATTCGTAGTTGGCCTCGATGATCCCGCGCGCCTGCAGCCCAATGATCAAGAAGACCGTGTTCTCGAGCAGGAATTGGATGGTTGCCCAGTTCACCCGTTCGCTCAGCCGGGACTGGCCCGACTGGATGACCGGCGACTTGTGGCCGAGGATCAAGCCTGCTGTCACGACGGCGATGACGCCCGAGCCGTGAAAGCCGCCAATGGTCAGCTCCTCCGCCGGCAGGTACGCCGCGAATGGCACCATGATCGAGATCGCCGTGTCAAAAACGGGCTGAGTGATCCGCATGCGGATGGGAATGACGACCAACGCCACCACCAGGCCAACCACAAGTCCGCCCAGGGCTGCGAGTAGGAAGCCGATCGTTGCCCCCGTTGCTGTGATAGTGCCCGCGATGGCGGCGATCGCCACTCTGAGGCAGGTGATCGCGGTGGCGTCGTTCACCAAGGACTCGCCCTCCAGGATGGTGACCACGCGCCGGGGAAGTCCGATCCGGCGGGCGATCGTGGTAGCAGCGATGGCATCAGGTGGCGCTACCACAGCGCCCAAGGCGAAGGCCACCGGAAAGCTCACCGGCAAGATCAGCCACGTGATCAGGCCGACGCCCAAGGCAGTGACGACCACGAGCAGCACGGAAAGCTGCGCGATGGATCGACGATTCGCGCGGAAGTCGATGACCGAGGTTCGGATGGCTGCGGCGTACAGCAACGGTGGCAAGAAGCCGAGTAGCACGACATCAGATGACAACTCAGGGATGTCGACGAAGGGCAGGAAGGACACCCCGATCCCGACGAGCATTAGCAGCAGCGGCGCGGAGAACCTGATCCGATTCGCCAACGCCGTCACGGCGAGCACCGTGGCAACCAGGGCCAGGATGCTGAGAGCGATTGTCACACTGCCATGCTTCCATCTGGATCGGATGGCTCGCCGAGACCGTGTGTAAAGATCGTTCTGTGACCGCTTCGGGGGACCCCGACGGGTCGAGCTTGCTGACCTCGGCCGAAGTGAAGGACCTACTATCGGCCGCAGTCGAACATGCCGGCGGCAACCTCGTCTCCTGGCGGCTGGACCATGTTGATGCCAATCCGCGGCATTCCACGACCGCCACCTACTCCGCGGCCGTTGACTGGCCGACCGGCCGCCGTACCGAGCTGCTCGGCGCCAGCGCCCGAGTGGGAGGCCGCAGCGGTAGCGATGAACGCGCCGTGATCTTCGGTGACGGAGAACGTGAGGTTGCGGTCTGGCTGTATCCGAACGACCCTGATCTACCGGGCTTGCAACGTGCGGCCGTGCCGAACACGCTGGCTGCGCTGCTCAATGAACATCGGGTTCTTGATCATCAAGTGACGGGTGACCGCATCGCGCTGAAGATGATCAGCTACCGACCACGCCGACGTGCGGTGCTCCAAGCGGTGATCACAACCAACAATGGACCACGAACGTTCTTCGTCAAGGTGCTGCGCGAATCCGCGTACGCGCCCACCCTGCAGCGTCACGAGCTGCTGCGGCGCGCTCGATTTCCTGCCGCGCTGGTGGCAGCTGCGACGGCTGACTTCATTCTGGTGCTGCACCAGCTGCCGGGTCGGCCGCTATCTCAGGCGATCTTCGACGAGGCGATGCCCTGCACGGCTGAGAGCATGATCATGTTGCTGGACTCTTTGCCGCCTGCGGTGGTTGGACTGCCGCGCCGGCCACCGTGGACGGGTGCAGTGGCAACGTATGCGGAGATGATCGCCGCTGCGCTGCCGGCGCTGGATCCGAAGCTACGGTGGCTGGTGGCTCAGGTTTCCGGGGGCCTGGCCGGTGCTCAGCCCGGCTTGGAGCCTACCCACGGCGACTTCCACGAGGGCCAACTGTTCGTGTCGAACGGTTTGATCACCGGTTTGCTCGATATCGACACCATGGGTCCGGGGCAGCGGGCCGATGATCTTGCGTGCATGATCGCGCACCTCTCCACGATGCAGCGAATGACCCCCGAACAGGCCGCCGGTTTGACTCGCTTGATCAATCTCTGGTTGCAGGTTTTCGACACCCGGGTGGATCCGGCGGAGCTGCGGCTGCGGGCGGCCGGAGTCATCGTCTCACTCGCCACAGGGCCCTATCGGAGCCAGGAACCGAATTGGGAAAGCGAGACGGTACGCATGATCGAGTCGGCTGTCGCGCTGGCGCAGAGCTCCGCGCGGGTCTGAGACTTGCGACGCCCTGCGAGCGTCGGGAATCGCGCGCCGCCGCACGGAGGAGGAGCCGAGCAGAGGCGTTCTTTCCTTTGCGAGCGACGACGTCGGCGACGGATCCAAAGCGCGATGCGCGAGCAGGGCACAAAATATGCGTGCGAGTATTCCCGGGTGAGTGCACAGACGGAGTCTGGAACGCCGTTCAAGGCCGTGTACGGCCCGGAGGCTCTGGCCGAATTCGATCCTGATCTTGCGCTCGGTGAACCCGGCCACTATCCCTACACGCGGGGCATTCACCCGTCGATGTACACCACCAGGCCATGGACCATGCGCCAGTATGCGGGCTTTGGCACTGCCGCGGAGTCAAACGCCCGCTATCGCGAGCTGATCGCGCATGGGACGGCCGGACTTTCGGTTGCCTTCGACCTGCCGACTCAAATGGGCTATGACTCCGACGCGCCGATCGCGGCCGGCGAAGTCGGCAAGGTGGGCGTCGCCATCGACTCGATTGAGGACATGCGGGAGCTCTTCGCTGGCATTCCCCTTGACAAGGTCTCGACGTCGATGACGATCAATGCACCCGCCGCGGTCCTGTTGCTGCTGTATCAGCTGGTCGCCGAGGAGCAGGGCGTCTTGCCGGCTAGGCTCTCAGGAACCATCCAGAATGATGTGCTCAAGGAATACATCGCACGCGGCACCTATATCTTTCCGCCCGCTGCATCATTGCGCCTGGTCAGTGACACGTTCGGCTACTGTCGTGAGCACCTGCCGCGGTGGAACACGATCTCGATCTCGGGCTACCACATGGCCGAGGCCGGCGCCACTCCGGCACAGGAGATCGCATTCACGCTGGCAAACGGGATCGCGTACGTCGAGGCGGCGTTGGCGGCTGGTCTCGCCGTGGACGACTTCGCACCGCGGCTGTCGTTCTTTTTCGTCTCACGGACCACGCTGTTGGAGGAGGTGGCGAAGTTCCGAGCTGCACGCCGGATCTGGGCACAGCTGATGAGGGACCACTTCGGCGCGCGTGAAGAAAAGTCAATGATGTTGCGCTTCCACAGCCAGACTGCCGGCGTGCAGCTGACGGCTCAACAGCCGGAGGTCAATCTGGTACGGGTGGCTGTACAGGCGCTGGCGGCAGTGCTGGGAGGTACCCAGTCGCTACATACGAACTCCTTCGACGAGGCA
Organism: Propionibacteriaceae bacterium; assembly: GCA_035257925.1. Taxonomy (GTDB): domain Bacteria; phylum Actinomycetota; class Actinomycetes; order Propionibacteriales; family Propionibacteriaceae; genus Microlunatus. The sequence goes on from DATEWO010000374.1 coordinate 9,030, forward strand.
ATCGCGCTACCGACTCCGAAGGCGGCCCGGCTGGCGCTACGCACCCAGCAAGTGCTCGCGTACGAGACAGACGTGACCAAGACGGTTGACCCGTTTGCCGGCTCCTACGCCGTCGAGTCGCTGACCAATGACGTCGAGGCCGAGAGCCGCCATCTGATGGAAGCAGTCGCCGAGCGCGGTGGTGCTGTGTCGGCGATCGAGCAGGGTTTTCAGAAGGCTGAGATCGAGCGCTCGGCGTATCAGGTGGCACGGCAGATCGATGCTGGGGAACGCATTGTCGTCGGGGTGAACCGCTTTCAGCTTGAGGAGGAGGAGCCGTATCAACCGCTGCAGCTGGACCCGACAATTGAGGTGACCCAAGCTGCCAAGTTGGCCGCGCTGCGAGCCCAGCGAGACCAGGCCGCCGCTGCTGCCGCCCTAGAGCAGGTCCGGAAAGTGGCGCGCGGTACCGGCAACGTCCTGATCCCGGTAAAGGAAGCGCTCCGGTTGCGAGCTACGGTTGGCGAGGTTTGTGATGCGTTGCGTGATGTTTGGGGGGTATACCGCCCCAAAGCATGACTGTCTTGTTACGACTCGGAACGCCTTCCGACCTGCACCTGCTCGGGGTGAAAGACTGAACGCGATGCCCGTATCCGACCATGACGCAGCCCGACGCGCCGAGATCTTACGCCTAGCCGGCGCTCTGAACGAGCGCCTCATTGCTATCCGGCGCGATATTCATGCCCATCCGGAAATCGGGAATCACGAGCATCGCACGACGGCGCTTATCGTCGACCACCTCGAGCAGGCCGGACTTATCGCGAAGATGCTGCCGATTGGCACCGGTGCCTATTGCGATGTGTTGCCGGACGGCTTCGATGACTCCTCCGGCTTGGTGGGACTGCGGGCCGACATCGATGCGCTGACGATCCCCGATGCCAAGACTGTCGACTACGCGTCAAAGAACCCTGGAGTATGCCACGCGTGCGGGCACGATGTGCACACCGCGATCCTGCTCGGGGTCGGCATCGTGTTGTCCCGGCTGCGTGACCTCGATCTGCTGCCCCGAGGCGTCCGGCTGATCTTTCAGCCCGCAGAAGAGACCAGCCCTGGTGGGGCACTCGACGCGATCGAGGGTGGCGTCCTACACGACCTCACCGAGATCTATGCGCTGCACTGCGACCCGCGAACCGATGTCGGCCAGATTGCCCTCAAGGTCGGGCCGATTACTTCTGCAGTCGACCAGGTGAACATCAGCCTGAGCGGGACCGGCGGTCACACTTCGCGCCCACAGCTGACACAGGACATCATCGGTGCCCTTGGCGCCTTGGCGACAATGACCCAGCTGTTGTTGTCCCGACGCATCGATCCGCGCAGCGGAGTCTCGCTGATGTGGGGATCCATGCACTCCGGCTCAGTCGCGAACGCCATTCCCCGCACTGGGGAGATTGTCGGGACCCTGCGGGCGCTGGACGCCGCCGGCTGGCAGCTGGCCAAGCAGCTCATCCCAGAGCTCGCCGCAGAGATCGTCAAGCCGTTCGGCGTCGAGGTGGACGTAGCCGTCACTGAAGGAGTGCCCCCTGCCGTCAACCATGCACGCGGCGTACGCCGACTGACCCGGGCAGCCGAAGAGATGCTCGGACCGGATGCGGTGACGGCCACCGAGCAGTCCCTCGGTGGAGAGGACTTCTCCTGGATGTTGCAGCAGGTTCCCGGTGCGCTAGGACGTCTTGGCGTCCGAACCCCGGGTGAGATCTGCCCTGACATTCACCAGCCAAACTTCATCGTCGATGAGAGGTGCATTCCGACCGGCCTCAAGATTCTCGCCGAAGTGGCTACCACTTTCGAGCGCCCGGCGATTTAAGCGCTGACAGCCGCGGCAGGAATTGGTGCCGACTCCTCATCAACCGGCCCAGGGCTTCCTGGTCAGAGTTAGAGTCGGTCCCAGACCCGACCATGGCGAGTCCGCATTGCCGGAAGTGGTTGGGGCTACAAAGCCCTCGTTGCCCAGGAGGCATTACGTGAACAAAACCCTCGCGCTGGCCAGCGCACTGATTTGCGCGGCCGCGTTGACCCTCTCTAGTTGTGCGGAAGCGCCTGGGACAGGCGCGTCGGCACCCCCGGCGAGCCCTGGTGAGTCGACGGCGGCTGGGGCGGCTTTCAAAGCTTGCATGGTTTCCGACTCAGGCGGTTTCGACGACAAGGGATTCAACCAGACCTCCCATAAGGGTCTGCTCGACGCCAAGGCCGAACTCGGCATCGAGACCGGTCAAGTTGAGTCGCAGACGGCCGCAGACTACGCCAAGAACATCCAGTCGATGGTTGATGCGAAATGCAACATCATCGTCACTGCTGGCTTCCTCATCAGCGATGACACCCTGGCTGAGGCCAAGAAGAACCCCGACGCCCATTTTGCGATTGTCGATAACAACGATCCGGAGACCTTCCCGGCAGTCAAGAACCTCAAGCCGTTGGTCTTCAACACAGCACAGTCCAGTTTCCTTGCCGGATATCTGGCAGCGGGCATGACCAAGACCAAGAAGCTAGGGACCTTCGGCGGCGTCAAGATCCCGACGGTCACGATCTTCATGGACGGCTTCAGCCAAGGCGTCGAGCACTACAACACGCTGAAGGGCGGCGATGTGCAGGTCCTCGGTTGGGATGCAGCCAAACAGGATGGGCAGTTTACGGGCGACTTCGAAGACATCAAGGGCGGCCAGCGCACGGCACAAGGCCTGATCAGCCAGGGCGCCGACATTGTCTTTCCGGTCGCCGGGCCAGCCGGCCTCGGCGCCCTACAGGCGGCCAAGGCCAGCGGCGGGAAGGTCAATGCCATCTGGGTTGACACTGACGGCTGTGTGAGCGCCGAGACGTACTGCTCGAGCATCATCACCAGTGTCAACAAGGCGATGGATGTGGCGGTACGGGACACGATCAAGGCAGCGAAGGATGGCTCGTTCTCCAACGAGCCCTACGTCGGCACTCTTGAGAACGATGGCACGGGCTTAGCGCCGTTCCACGAGTTCGAATCCAAGGTTCCCGCGGAACTGAAGTCTGAGCTGGACACGCTCAAGGCTGACATCATCAGCGGCAAGATCAAGATCGAGTCCAAGTCGCAGCCCTCGGCATGAGCAAAGCAAGGGGGGGCGACCCCCTTGGACCCCCGCCGCGCGCGCAATAACACACGGGAGCGTGCGGAATGAGTGCAAGCTCGCCTCCCGCGGCAGGAACAGGCCTTCAGCTGCGGGGGATCACCAAGCGGTTCGGCCACCTGGTCGCCAACGACTCGATCGATCTGGACATCACGCCAGGTGAAATCCACTGCCTGCTTGGTGAGAACGGAGCCGGCAAGACAACGCTGATGAACGTGCTGTACGGCCTGCTGCAGCCCGACGAAGGCACGATTTCGATCGACGGCGTCGAGCATGCCCATGAGACCCCCAAGGAGGCCATTGCTGCCGGAATCGGCATGGTGCACCAACACTTCATGCTGGTGGACGTCTTCACCGTCGCCGAGAACCTCATCCTCGGTCGCGAGGACAGCACGGCCGGCCTGCTCAACATGGCTCAGGCCCGGCGCCACGTGCGGGCGCTGTCGGAACGCTACGGCTTGGATGTGGATCCGGACGCGATGATCGAGGATCTTCCGGTAGGCGTCCAGCAGCGAGTTGAAATCTTGAAAGCGCTGGCCAACGATGCCAAGTATCTGATCTTGGACGAACCGACCGCGGTGCTCACGCCACAAGAGACCGATCAGCTGATAGAGGTGATGCGTTCGCTTCGGGATGAGGGGAAGGCGATCGTCTTCATCACCCACAAACTCCGCGAAGTTCGGGCCATCGCCGACAAGATCACCGTGATCAGGCACGGCAAAGTGGTTGGCACGGCGCAGCCGACCGATTCCGAGGCCGACTTGGCAGAGCTCATGGTGGGCCGGGCGGTGAAGTTGGTCGTGGAGAAGAAGCCGGCCTCACCAAGTCCGGAGCCGCGATTGGTGCTGAAAGGCATTTCGGTGGCCAGCCCGAATGGCACGCTGGCCGTCCGGGATCTTGACTTGGAGGTGCTCGGTGGCGAGATCGTCTGTATTGCCGGCGTACAAGGCAACGGCCAAACTGAGCTCGCCGAGGCGCTCCTCGGCCTGATTCCAGTCTCGAAGGGATCGATCCATCTGGACGGCAAGCCTTTGACCGGGCTGACACCGAGCGAGACCATTGACGCCGGTCTCGGATTTGTCCCCGAGGATCGTCAGCAGCATGGCTGTGTCGGCACTTTCACCGTGGCCGAGAACTTGATCTTGAATCACCATGACGAGCATCCGTACGCGCGCGGAATCGCACTGGATCTGTCAAAGGTGAGGCAGAACGCTGCCCACCGAGTCGACGAATTCGACATCCGTACGCTGTCGATCGAGTCAACGGTGTCCTCACTGTCCGGAGGCAATCAGCAAAAGGTGGTCTTGGCCCGCGAGCTGTCCCGGACTTTGGCGCTGTTGGTCGCCTGCCAACCCACTCGAGGACTCGACGTGGGTGCCATCGAGTTCGTCCACAAGAGGCTGATCGAAGAGCGGGACCGCGGCACGGCCGTGGTGATTGTGTCGACGGAGCTGGACGAGGTCATCGCCTTGGCTGATCGGATCGCAGTGATGTATCGCGGGCGAATCGTCGGCATTGTGCCGCCGGACACCTCACGTGAGGTGATCGGCCTCATGATGGCCGGCGTCCCCACCGAAGAGGCCTTGGCCAGCGCCTCCATGACCACGTTGGCTGAGGAAGACGCCGCCATGGAAGCCAGCCTCGGAGAGGCACATCATGAGCCCTGAACCGCGTAAGCGCCGGGTCGTGATCCCATGGTCCGACGTGCTGATCACCATTGCGTCGATCGTGCTGGCCTTCATCGTCGGTGCACTGCTGATGATCTTTTCCGACACCGAGGTCCGCAGCAAGTTCGCCTATTTCTTCGCCCGTCCTTCGGATGCGCTGATCGCATCCTGGGACAAGGTCAGCAGTGCGTACGCAGCGTTGATCAAGGGTGCGATAGGCGGATATGGACCGATCACCGAGACCACTGCGCAAGCGGCACCACTGATCTGCGCGGGGCTCGGCGTGGGTTTGGCCTTCCGCGCCGGCCTGTTCAACATCGGTGCCCAGGGGCAGGCCATCCTCGGTGCGATCCTGGCCGCCTATATCGGATTCACCTGGCACCTACCGCCTGGCATTCACCTGCTGCTCGCCATTCTCGGCGGGCTGATCGGCGGTGCCTTCTGGGGCGGCATCGTTGGCTGGCTCAAGGCGAAGACTGGCGCCCACGAGGTCATCGTGACGATCATGATGAACTACATCGCCGTCGGCCTGCTCGCCTATCTACTCACCACCTCTGCCTTCCAACGGCCGGGGCGAACCGACCCGATTTCGCCCATCGTGGACTGGAACGCCACCATGCCACGCCTAGAGGGTGGCCAACTGCACTTGGGTTTCCTGCTGGCGCTTCTCGCCGCGGTAGCCGTCTGGTGGGTGCTGGACCGCTCGACCATCGGATTCACCATCCGCGCCGTGGGCGCCAACCCCAGCGCTGCTGCGACTGCCGGCATGAGCGTGGCGCGAACGACGATCATCACCATGTTGCTGGCTGGTGCATTAGCAGGTCTCGCAGGTGTTCAGGCGGCTCTAGGTCCGAGTGCCTCGGGAGTACCCGTGCCGCTTTCGCTGGGAATCGTGGGCTCGATTGGCTTCGACGCGATCACCGTCGCTCTGCTCGGCCGGTCCAGGCCACTAGGCACCGTGCTGGCGGGCTTGCTGTTCGGGGCGCTGCATGCCGGAGGACTGGCGATGCAGAGCATTGCCCAGACACCGCTCACGCTGACAACCGTGCTGCAGGCACTGATCGTGCTTTTCGTCGCGGCTCCCGCGCTCGTTACCAAGATCGTGCCGTTCCTCAAACCTCGTAGGACTCGGGCGCTCGGTCCGGTTCCTGAGGGAGGACTCGCATGATGATTGCAAGGGGGGCGACCCCCTTGAACCCCCGCCGCGTGCAGCCAACGTTCGTCAAGGGGGACGACCCCCTTGGACCCCCGCGCTGCGCAGCCAATACACGGGAGCACGCGCGATGAGCGTCAACACCGTCGATCGGACTGCGTCGCATACCGAGGCGGCTCCGGTCGAAACGCCGCAAAAGCGCCGCCAACGCATCTCCACCGGCGTGCTCATCGCGGTCGTCGGAGTGCTGCTGCTGATCGGTCTTGCATCCACCACGGGGAGTGCCCGATTTGCTTTGTCCGACGCTTTTGATGCAGTGCAACTGCCGACTGTGACCGTGCCTGGCTTCACCACGGTGCTGGTCTGCGGATTGCTCTGTCTCGCGGCTGGGGTTGGTTACCTCTCTGGATCGATGCGCGGTCGGTGGCCGGTCTTGGCAGGGGCTGTGGCTGGCATTGCTGTCGTCATGGGCTTCCTGACCTGGGCGGCGTCTGGACGTGAATTGCCGTTCCCCGTGAGCAATCAGTTCGCAGGCACTTTGTCACTGGCCACGCCTCTGGTCTTTGGCGCTCTCTGTGGGGTGTTGTGCGAACGCTCGGGAGTCGTCAACGTCTCGATCGAGGGGCAGTTCCTCTCAGCTGCATTTGCTGCGGCGGTAGTGGGCAGCCTGACCTCATCGGTGACAGCGGCCATAGTCGCTGCAGTCCTGGCGGGCCTCGCTATGGCTGCATTACTTGCCGTGTTCTCGATCAACTATCTGGTCAACCAGGTGGTACTGGGTGTCGTGCTCAACTTGCTGGCCATCGGAGTTACCGGCTTCCTTTTTGATCAGCTGGTGGAGCCGGCATCGACCAGGTACAACTCCGCGCCGGTGCTCGAGCCCATCCCAATTCCTGGACTCGCAAGCATTCCGTTCTTCGGCCGCGTGCTCTTCGAGCAGAGCATTCTTGCCTATCTGGCAGCAATCTCGGTCTTCGTGGTCTGGCTGGTGCTCTACCGGACTAGCTGGGGTCTGCGGATCCGAGCGGTCGGTGAACATCCCGAGGCGGCCGACACGGTGGGCATCAGTGTCCGGGGGATTCGTTGGTCAGCGGTGTTGGCGGGTGGGGTCTTTGGCGGGCTCGGCGGGTCGTTCTTCACGCTTGCCTCGACTGGATCGTTCACCAAGGAGTTCACAGTGGGCAACGGCTTCATCGCGCTCGCTGCAGTGATCATGGGCCGCTGGCATCCGGTGGTGGCGTCGATCATGTGCCTGTTCTTCGGGTTCGTTACGCAAATGGCCTCTCAGCTGCAAACCCTGAGCACCCCTATGCCCAGTCAGTTCCTGTTGATCTTGCCGTACGTCGCCACGATCATCGCCGTGGCGGGATTGGTTGGCCGAGTCAGACCGCCAGCAGCCGACGGCATTCCGTTCGAGAAGTCATGATGTGCCCTGAGCCCGCCGAAACGCGCCCTGAGCCTGTCGAAGGGCCGGTCACCGTCGATTGGGAGCAGCTGCGTGCTGCGGCCCGAGAGGCCAGCCGGCATGCGTATGCGCCCTACTCGCATTTTCCAGTTGGCGCGGCCGCGCTGGTTGACGACGGACGAGTGGTGACCGGCTGCAACGTCGAGAACGCCGCGTACGGCGCGACCCTTTGCGCGGAGTGTGGTTTGGTCTCGGCGCTGCATGGCAGCGGCGGCGGGCGGCTGGTGGCATTTGCCTGCGTCGACGGAGCGGGGTCGGTGCTGATGCCATGCGGTCGCTGCCGTCAGCTGCTCTGGGAGCATGGCGGCGCCGAGTGCCTGGTCGACACGCCAGCCGGGATCCTGCCGATGAGTGCGGTGCTGCCCCAGGCCTTCGGTCCGGCCGATCTGGCACCGCGCCCGTCGTGAGCCTCGACCTGGGAGCGCTGCAGGCGTTCCCGAAGGTATCGCTCCATGATCATCTTGATGGAGCACTGCGGCCGCAGACGGTCATCGAACTGGCCGCCGACAGTGGGTTCAGGCTGCCGACGGACAATGCTGATGATCTTGGTCGATGGTTTGCCGAGTCGGCCGACTCGGGATCCTTGATGCGCTATCTAGAGACCTTCGATCAGACCATCGCGGTTATGCAGACAGCGGCGAATCTGCGCAGGGTCGCTGCAGAGTTCGTGGAGGACCTGGCCGCCGATGGAGTTATCTATGGCGAGGTCCGCTGGGCTCCGGAACAGCATCTGAGGGAAGGCTTGACCCTCCCGCGGGCTGTCGAATCCGTTCGGGACGGCCTGGCCGAGGGAATGGCGACGTGTCGAGCGCGTGGGCAGGAGATCGAAGTCAGGCAACTGCTCACCGCAATGCGGCAGACCGAACCGAGGCGCGATACCGCCGAACTGGTTCTGCGCTACCGTGACGACGGCGTCGCCGGTTTCGACATAGCCGGGCAGGAAGAAGGTTATCCGCCGTCGCGGTTCCTCGAGTCCTTCCGGCTGCTGCGGCGTCGTGGCGCCTACTACACGATTCACGCCGGCGAAGCGGATGGGTGTGAGTCCATCCGCGAGGCGGTACAGGTCTGCGGCGCCAACCGGATTGGTCACGGCGTCGCGATCATCGAGGACATTCAGCAAGCCGATGCCGGCGGCGCCGTTTTCGGGGACTTCGCCGGATACGTACTCAACGAACAGATTCCGCTGGAGATGTGTCCGTCCTCCAATGTGCAGACGGGAGCAGTGGCCTCGATCGAGGCGCATCCGATCCACCGTTTGGACCGGCTTGGTTTTCGTGTGACGGTCAATCCCGACAACAGGCTGATGAGCGCGACCACCCTGACCAGGGAGTTCGCCCTGCTCGCCGGGACATTCGACTACACGCTTGAGGACGTACGCCGGCTCGGGATGAATGCGGCCAAAAGTGTCTTCGCGCCATATGAAGTCCGCAAGGCGCTGGTGCAGCGCATCGCGACGACTGGATAGAGCGAACCTCAGATGAATATCGGGATGGGTCCTGTCGCGCCCGGGCTAGGGTTTAGCCCATGACTTCGCGTGTCCTGACCGCAGTGGCCTGGCCTTACGCAAACGGCCCTCGCCACATCGGTCACGTCTCTGGCTTCGGGGTTCCCTCTGACATCTTCGCGCGGTTCATGCGGATGAGTGGACACGATGTCTTGATGGTGTCGGGCACCGACGAGCACGGCACGCCTATCTTGGTCCAGGCCGAGCTTGAGGGTCTGGGTAACCGCGAGCTGGCCGACAAGTACAACCGGGTGATCGTGGAGGATCTGCGCAGCCTCGGTCTGTCGTACGACCTCTTCACCCGGACCACCACGCTCAACCACTATGCGGTTGTTCAGGACCTGTTCGTGGGCCTGCACCGGAATGGCTATGTAGTGCCGAAAACCGCGATGGGCGCGGTAAGCCCGTCCACCGGAAGAACGTTGCCGGACAGGTACATCGAGGGGACCTGCCCTATCTGCGGCTACCCCAGCGCCCGCGGTGACCAGTGTGACAACTGCGGCAACCAACTCGACCCGGTCGACCTGATCAACCCAAAATCGCGGATCAATGGGGAGACCCCCAAGTTCATCGAGACCGAGCACTTCTTCCTTGATCTTCCGGCGCTGGCAGGCTCCCTCGGGAAGTGGCTGGGCTCCCGAACCGACTGGCGCCCCAATGTGTTGAAGTTCAGCCAGAACCTACTGAAGGATCTCAGGCCACGAGCCATCACGCGCGACCTGGATTGGGGCGTGCCGGTACCGCTGGACGGCTGGCGCGACCAACCGATGAGGCGGATCTACGTCTGGTTCGACGCCGTCATCGGCTATCTCTCAGCCTCGGTGGAGTGGGCGCGGCGCACTGGCGATCCGGACGCCTGGCAGCAGTGGTGGATCGACCCGGATGCGCGCGGCTACTACTTCATGGGCAAAGACAACATCGTCTTCCACTCGGTGATCTGGCCCGGGATCCTGCTCGGTCACAACGGCGAAGGTGATCATGGCGGCACGGTCGGGCCGCTCGGTGAGCTTCGCTTGCCTGATGAGCTCGTATCGAGCGAGTACCTGACAATGAGTGGCTCGAAGTTCTCCACCAGCCGCGGCAAGGTCATCTATGTCGGTGATTTCCTACGCGACTTCGGGCCCGACGCATTGCGTTACTTCATCGCAGTGGCTGGTCCGGAGACCACCGATGCCGACTTCACCTGGGACGAGTTTGTGCGGCGCACGAACTTCGAGCTGGCCAACGAGTGGGGCAATCTGGTGCACCGGTCGATCTCCATGGCGTACCGGAACAACGGTGCCGTCCCCGCGCCCGGCCCGCTTCTGGATGTTGATCATGAGCTGTTGCGCACCTCGGATAGCGCGTTCGACACCGTGGGTGCTTTGCTCGGCCGGAACCGATTCAAGCTTGCGATGACCGAAGCCATGCGTGTGGTTGGCGCCGCTAACAAGTACATCTCAGACACCGAGCCATGGAAGCTCGCCGGCGATCCGGAACGGCGTGACACGGTGCTGCACACCGCGCTGCAAGTTGTCTCGGACGTGAACACGCTATTGACGCCCTTCCTGCCGCACGCTGCACAGAAGGTTTACCAGGCGCTGGGCGGCAGCGGAGTCTGGGCGGCCGAGCCTGAGATCCGCGAAGTGTCCGAAGATGGCGGGCCGGACTACCCGGTGATCATGGGCGACTACGCCGGTGAGCTGGCACGCTGGGAATCTCGCCCGATTGCCGCAGGAACGCCGCTCCAGCAGCCAACCCCACTGTTCGCCAAGCTCGACGAGACGCTTGGTGAGACTGGCCCTGCATGGGCTCCTGTCGAGCGCTGATCAACCACTCTTCACCAGCGCGCGGGCGGACCTGCTGATCCGTGTACTGACAGGTCCTCTTACCTGGCCGGGCCAGGTCCTAGCGTCGAGGACGTCCCGAAGCACTCGAAGCCAACCAGCCCATCGTCGACCTGGTGAGGGAGATCGCGAAGCGCAAACATGCAACCCCAGGACAGATCGCGCTCGCCTGGCTGCTGGCGAAATCATCACATATCGTGCCCATCCCTGGCAGCAGGAAAATCGAACGGGTCCGTGAAACATCCAAGCTGTCGAAGTCGCGCTGAGCGTCGCCGAAGTCGAGGAGATCGACGCCCGCTCCCCGCACCTCGCCGTCATAGGAGACCGCGGCAGCGGCCACGAGCACTACGGCTGACGGGCAGGGGGCTGAGCACGCCGGGAGCACGCAGCTGCTGATAGAACAGTCGTTCTATTTTTGTCAGTGGCTTTCCGTAGTGTCGCTGCTATGTCAGCAGTCCAGGCCGAGCCGCCGTCCAGCGACGGGTTGGTGGTGCGTCTGGATGAGGTGCTGGCCGA
>DATEWO010000375.1:0-14161 GCA_035257925.1 Propionibacteriaceae bacterium
AAGTGCTGGAACTCCAAAACAGGGCTTGCGCGAGCGTGGCTTAGGCTGGGTCGGTGCTGGTTGCCAGGTCCCACACGCGCGTAGCCTTCCTGGCACTACTGGCTATGGCCGCCGCCTGGGGATCGACGTTCCTTCTGATCAAAGATCTGGTGACCCGTCTTCCGGTAGCCGACCTCCTCGCCATTCGGTTCGCTATCGCCGCAGTGGCGTTGGGCGTCATCGTCGGGCCACGAATTCAGATCTCACGTCCGGTGCTCACCCAGGGCGCGCTACTCGGACTGTTGTACGGGTCAGCGCAGGTCCTGCAAACCGCCGGCCTGGCCCACACCGCGGCTAGTGTGTCGGGCTTCGTTACTGGGCTGTACGTCGTTGCGACACCACTACTGACAGCTGTGATCCTGCGCCGCAAGATCGCCAACATCACCTGGTTTGCGGTCTTCCTTGCTCTGTTCGGGCTTGGCGTACTGGCGCTGCGCGGGTTCACCCTTGGCTACGGCGAGCTGCTCACCGTCATAGCGGCACTGCTCTACGCCCGCCACATCGTGGCCTTGGGGAAGTTCAGCACACCGCAGACCGCGATCAGCCTCAGCCTGGTCCAGTTGATCGTGATCGCGGTGATGTGCTCGGTAGCAGCTCTGTGGCTGACTCCGGGATCTGGTTCCGGCATCCAGCTGCCGGCAAACGGACACGACTGGCTCGTCGTGCTTTACCTCGCGCTCGTCGCAAGCGCGCTGACGATGGTGCTGCAGACCTGGGCTCAGGCGCATATCGAGCCGCCTCGCGCTGCGGTGATCATGGCCATGGAACCGGTGTGGGCGGCAGCATTCGCGGTAGCTTTCGGGGGCGAGAGCGTCACCGTACGTATGGTCATCGGCGGCTTGGCCATTGTGTCCGCGATGTACCTGGTTGAGCAGCCGGAGAGACGCCTCCTCAGAGCCAAGGAGTACGCCGGGTGAGTAGCACCCTCGTGATCATCCTGGTCGTGATCGCGGTGCTGGTCCTCACCTTGATCGCCTTCTTGATCATCCGGAGGCAGCGCTACATCAAGTCGCTGCGGAAGCGCGGCTGGACCTTTGAATCCAAACCCGCCCTGGAGTCGGTCCTCGATCACCATGCCCCGCCGTTCGGGCTCGGCTTCGTACGCAAGGTAGACGAGGCGATCTCCGGAACCACAGCTGACGGCGTCCAGTTCCGGGTGTTCGAGTACGCGAGCAGCGAGGGCGGGCCGCGATTCGACGACCGTGTGGCGAGCATGCAACTGCCCCTTTCACTCCCAGATCTCTTCATATCCACCGACGAAGCGCGTAGCGGCGTCCAGCTCCCGCCTATTGAGGTCGACCCGCGGTTCAAGGTACGCGCGGCCGACTCTGCATATGCCCGCACGGCATTGTCAGCTGGCGTGCTTGACGCAATCGCCAGCTTCAGCCAGGCGGGGCACCGGGTCGACCTCAGCATCGACGGCCAGCAGTTGGTTGCGGTCGGTGCTCCCAAAGATCCCGACCAGCTGCAGGCCTACCTTGAAGGGCTGGCCCGGATCGCCCACTCGCTCCAGTCGTCCAGCCTGGCGCCATACCGAACCCCGGCACCGCCGCCCGGATTTGGTTTCTACGGCCATCCCGACTGGCAGCTGATCGGTCGCGACGACGCGCTGATTGCCAAGTACGGCCTGACCACAGCGGGTTTCGGGCATACCACTGAGAAGTTGATCCGGGGCTCCAACCACGGTCTACCCATCGAGGCGTTCATTCACAGCTGGAAGACCCAACGCACCGAGACCTACACCGACTCAGAGGGCCGCACCCAGACCCGCACGGTGACCGAGAACCATTCCGAGATCCTGACCGCGATCATGATGCCCTTCTCGTTTCCGCTGATCTCGGTGGGTGGCGGCGGTGGCGGCAAGAAGGTCCGGTTCGAGAGTGAGGAGTTCAACGACCGCTTCACCGTGCGCACCGAAGATCCCAAGTTCGCATCGGATGTGATTCATCCGCGCACGATGGAGTTCTTGATGACGGTGCAGCCGCCGGGTTTCCGAATCGAGGGCAGCGTCATGCGCTTCTCGGTGGACAAGCACGACACGCAGTTGATCGGCTTCTGCGCTGACTTCGCACATGAGTTCTTGAGTCGCGTACCTTCGTTCGTCTGGAAGAACCTCCAGGTCACTCCGCCGGCGTTTCGCCGAATGCCGCGAGCAGAGGCGATTTCTACCTAACGTGTGTCAGCTCATCCAGAGCCCGGGTAATCGGCACTCCCGGGCGGTACGCCAGATGCAGGTAGGAGGGTGCGTCGAGCACGGTGAGATCCGCGCGGCTTCCTGGTACAAGTCGACCGATATCGCTACGCCGCAGTGACTTCGCCGAACCGGCGGTAGCGGCGAACAGCGCCTGAGCCGGAGTAAGCCCCAGCTCGCGAACCGCAAGGGAGATCACCCACGGCATCGAGCTCGAGTAGCAGGTCCCGGGATTGCAATCGGTCGCCAAGGCGATCGACGCACCTGCCGCAAGCAGCCGGGCAGCGTCCGGATAGGGCGAGCGGGTGCAGAACTCCACCCCAGGTAACAGCGTTGCCACCGTGTGCTCCGCTGCCTCAGCCAAGGCGTCAACATCGGTGGCATCGAGATAGGTGCAGTGATCGACGCTAGCGGCCCCCTGCTCGACCGCCAGCTGTACGCCGGGCCCGGGGCCCAGCTGGTTGCCATGCACCCGCAGACCGAGGCCAGCTGCGGCTCCGGCCTTGAGGATGTGGCGAGCCTCATCGGCGTCGAAAGCGTGCGGCGAGTGTGGCTCGCAGAAGACATCGATCCAGCGCGCGTACGGAGCCGCAGCATGCAGCATCGGCCCAGAGACAAGATCGACATATCCCTGCCGGTCGTCGACATACTCGGCCGGCACCACATGGGCGCCCAGAAATGTGGTTTCAGGGCTGAATTGGGAAGCGATCCGAAGTGTCCGGAGCTCGTCGGCAACGGTCAGTCCGTAGCCACTCTTGATCTCGATGGTGGTGGTACCGAGAGCGCGCAGCTCATGGATCCGCGCCGCAAGCAGTCGAGTCAGCTCGTCATCAGTCGCGGCGCGGGTAGCGGCAACGGTGACGCCGATGCCGCCGCCGTCGTACGGCTGGCCAGTCATCCGCGCCGCGAATTCCGTTGCTCGGTCGCCAGCAAAGACCAGGTGGCTGTGGGAATCGACAAAGCCAGGGACGATGGCTCGCCCCGCAACGTCAATCCGAGTGTCGGCAGCGGGAGCGTCGAGGGCTGGGCCGATCCAAGCGATCAAGCCGTCCTCGACAACGAGCGCCGCGTTGGACCGGATGCCGAGCAGCTCAGGACCGGTGCCGTCACAGGTGACCAACTCGCCGATCCCGGTGACCGCCGTGCTGCTCATGCCTCGCCTAGCTGATCAAGAGCCTGGGTAAGTAGCCGAGCGGGTGGACCGAGACGATGCTGCCCATCCCGGACGATCACCTGGCCGCCGACGACAACGTGGTCAACGTCGGCGGCGGTGGCAGCGAAACCGATCTGATACGGCCGGGTGCCGGCGGTACGCACAGAGTCAGCGCGGACCATGACGAAGTCGGCGAGATTTCCATCAGCGATCCTGCCGCCTTCTGGCCAGCCCAGACTGCGGTGCCCGGCTTCGGTGCCGATCATGATCAGGTCACCAGGAGTGAAGCAGCCACGTTCGCCGGTGGCGAGCCGCTCGTGGAGTTCGAGTCCACGCATCTCCTCGAACGGGTCGATCACAGCCTGTTGGTCAGAGCCGAGGGTCAGTGGGCTACCTGCGCTGGCCAACCGCCGAGCAGGACCAATACCGTCAGCAAGATCACGCTCGGTGGTCGGACAGAAGCATGCCGACGTCTGGCTACCACCCAGCATCTTGATGTCGGTGTCGGTGAGGTGAGTGGCGTGTACCGCGGTGGTGCGACGCCCCAGCAGACCGTGATCATCAAGCAACTCGGTCGGAGTCCGACCGTAGAAGGCCCGGCTGGCGGCGTTCTCGGCCGGTTGTTCGCTGAGGTGGACATGCAAAGGACGCTTTCCTGCCGCTTCACTGATCTTGCTGAGTGCCTCGGCAGGTACGGCGCGAACTGAATGTACGGCGGCGCCGATGCGCACCTGGCCAGCTTCGGCGAGTTGGCTCACTCGGTCCTGCCAATGCCCGACGTCTCCATCGCTGAACCGGGCCTGTACCGGATCCAGCGGGAGATGGCCGGTCGCGGTCAGCCCGCCGGCCAGATAGCAGGCGTCCAGTAGCGTGAGCCGGACGCCGGCCTCCGAAGCAGCCTGGATCAGTGCCTTGCCCATGGCATTGGGATCGGCGTACCGGCGTCCGCGTTGATCATGGTGCAGATAGTGGAACTCCCCTACGACGGTGTATCCGGCCTGTCCCATCTCGACAAACACAGCTCGGGCGAGGGCCAGGTAGGACTCGGGATCGAGGCGAGCGGCGAGGGCGTACATCTGCCGACGCCAGGTCCAGAAGCTGCCGCCGTCGGCGTGCGTCCGGCCCCGGAGGACGCGATGGAAGGCATGGCTGTGGCCATTGGCGAAACCCGGAAATGTCACGCCACTGAGAATCTGCTGACCGGCTTGCGGTTCGACACCGACCCGGACGCGCGCGAACCGCTCGTCTTCCACATCAAAGCTGACACCGGCCAGGCAACCCTCCGGCAACCAGGCGTACGCGGCCCAGTAGGAACTCATTGCTCGGATCCGGCCAGGTCAGCCAGCACCGTCGCCAAGGCGGCAACACCGGCGCGGCAGTCCTCCAGCTCGGCCCACTCGGCCGGCGAGTGCGATACTCCGGTCGGGTTACGGACGAAGATCATTGCCGCCGGCACGCCCGCATTCGCGAGAATCCCAGCATCATGACCGGCACCGGTGCTCATCACGGGCGCATCGTCAAGCAGACTGGCCAGCCGGGTCACCAGGGCGTCATCGAAGGCGGTCTGCGGCGTTCGCGACTCCTCGGTGACCACAGCGCCTGAACCGGCCATCTCGTCTTCGATCTGAGCCACGGTGGCGCGCAGCGCCGGCTCGCCGGCGGCCCGGGCATCGAGCCAGGCAGTCGCGGAACGAGCAATGGCGTTCACGCCACCCGGCTGGATGTTGATCTTGCCAACCGTCGCCAGAGAGCCATGTGCCTCGGCCGCGGCACGGGCCGCCAGCACCGCACGCGCACAGCCGATGACCGCATCCTGGCGATCGCTCAGCCGGGTGGTGCCGGCGTGGTTGGCCTCGCCAGGAACCTCAATCCGCCACCGACCGTGCGGCCATAGCCGATCGCCAACCGCTACCGCACGACCGAGGTCGATCAGAGCGCGTCCCTGCTCGATGTGCAGCTCGATGAACGACCCGATGCGACCAAGAGCCTCCGGATCCGCACCCAGCTGTTCTGGCCGCCGTCCCGCCGCGCGCATCGCTTCCGCCATGGTCACACCGTCGGCGTCACGCAGCGCCCACGCCCGCTCAGGGCGCAGTGCACCGGTGATCACCCGGGATCCGATACAGGAAACGCCGAATCGAGCACCCTCCTCGTCTACGAAGTTCACGATGCCGATTGCGCGACGCGGCTCGACGCCACTCACCCTCAACACGTCGATTGCCGCCAGTGCACTGACCACGCCGAGAGGCCCATCGAAGGCACCACCGTCCGGCACGCTGTCCAAGTGGGATCCGGTGGCGATGCCGCCGGACGCATCCGTGTCGGGATTGCCCCACCATGCCCACTGGTTACCCGTCCGGTCCTCGATCAGATCCAGGTCTCGGCTCGCGCACTCACCGGCGAACCACTCCCGCATTCTCAGATCCGGTTCGGTCCAGGCGAAGCGACGGTAGCCGCCAGTGGCTGGATCGCGCCCGATGTCCGCGATCGCCGACCACAGCTGATCGAACGTCCCGGCCTGGGTCATGATCACCGTCAGCTTCCTTCTTGCATAGGGATCCTTACCCCACGCTCCGCTGCCACCTGCTCGGCTCGGTCGTAGCCGGCGTCGGCGTGCCGGATCACCCCCATGCCGGGATCGTTCCTCAGTACCCGCGCCAGCTTCTGTGCGGCTAACTCTGTACCGTCGGCCAGGGATACCTGACCGGCGTGGATGGAACGGCCAATGCCCACGCCGCCGCCGTGGTGGATCGACACCCAGGAGGCTCCCGACGCGGTGTTGATCATGGCGTTCAGCAACGGCCAGTCGGCGATGGCATCCGAACCGTCGAGCATCGACTCACTCTCACGGTACGGGCTGGCGACCGAGCCGCAGTCCAGATGATCACGACCGATGACAATAGGCGCGCTGATCTTGCCCGAGGCGACCAGGTCGTTGAACGCCAAGCCCGCCTGGTCCCGCTCACCGTAGCCGAGCCAGCAGATACGGGCCGGCAGGCCTTGGAAGCTGATCTTGTCGCGAGCACCCCGCAGCCACTTCTGCAGTCGGTCGTTGCCACTGAACAGATCCATCACCGTCCGGTCGGTGACCTCGATATCGCGCGGGTCGCCAGACAATGCCACCCAGCGGAACGGGCCCTTTCCCTCGCAGAACAACGGTCGGATGTAGGCCGGCACGAAGCCGGGGAACTCGAAAGCTCTCTCATAGCCACCCAGTCGCGCTTCATCACGAATCGAGTTGCCGTAGTCGAACACCTCAGCACCGGCATCTTGGAACTCCACCATCGCTTGCACATGATGCGCCATGCTGGCCCGTGCTCGGTCAGTGAACTCCTCGGGCTTCTGCTCGGCGTACGAAGCCCAGTCATCGACGCTGATTCCCTCAGGCAGGTAGGACAGCGGGTCGTGGGCGCTGGTCTGGTCGGTGACGATGTCGATCGGGACGCCACGTCGCAACAGTTCCGGAAAGACCTCGGCGCAGTTGCCGACGACACCAATCGAGATAGCCCGTCGCTCAGTCTTGGCGGTGATCGCCCGGGACACGGCCTGGTCAAGATCATCGGCAACCTCGTCGAGATAGCGATGCTCAACGCGGCGCTGCAGCCGTGCTGGATCAACATCGATGATCAGACAGACGCCTTCGTTCAATGTCACCGCCAGCGGCTGGGCGCCGCCCATCCCGCCACAACCGCCGGTCAAGGTCAAGGTGCCGGCCAGAGTGCCGCCGAACCGCTTTTCCGCCACCGCTGCGAAGGTCTCGTAGGTGCCCTGCACGATGCCTTGGGTGCCGATATAGATCCAGGAGCCTGCGGTCATCTGGCCGTACATGGTTAGCCCGAGCTTCTCCAACCGGCGGAACTCCGGCCAGGTCGCCCAGTCAGGAACCAGGTTGGAGTTGGCCAAGATCACCCGCGGTGCCCACTCATGGGTCTGCATCACCCCCACCGGGCGTCCGGACTGGACGAGCATGGTCTCGTCGGACGCCAGGGTCGTCAGCGTACGCACCATGGCGTCGTACGCCCGCCAGTCCCTGGCCGCGCGGCCGGTGCCGCCGTACACCACTAGGTCATCGGGCCGTTCAGCGTTCTCGGGATCCAGGTTGTTCATCAGCATCCGCAGCGGGGCTTCGGTGGCCCAGGAGCGAGCCGTCAGTCTGGTGCCGCGGGATGCGCGGACCGGTCGAGCGCCTTCCATGCTGAGGTCTCCTTCTTCTTGATCAATTGAGAGGGCCGGTCACTGACTCGACGGCCGCGATGGCGGCCCCCGTGGCAACCAGCTCAACCGCGATGTCGATCTCGGGCGCGAGCCAGCGATCAGCGCCGGATGCCGGGGCACCGGCGGCACGCAGCGCGGCAATCACCGCAGCACTAGCGGGGGCGGGTTGCAATGGCAAGCGCATCTCGATGCCGCGGGCGGCCGTCAGCAGTTCGATGGCCAGCACCCGAGTCAGCCCGTCGAGGCCACGGCGCAACTTGCGCGCGGCCGACCAGCCCATGGATACGTGATCCTCCTGCATGGCCGAGCTAGGAATCGAATCGACCGAGGCCGGTAGCGCGAGCCGCTTCAGTTCGGAAACGATCGCAGCCTGGGTGTACTGCGCAATCATGTGACCGGAGTCGACCCCGGGGTCCGCCGCGAGAAAGGCATTGAGCCCGCCGCTCCGGGCCTTGTCGAGAAAACGATCGGTGCGCCGCTCGGCGATGCTCGCCAGGTCGGCTACTGCGATGGCGAGGAAATCCAGCACATAACCCAGAGGTGCGCCGTGAAAGTTGCCGTTGGACTCGACTCGGCCGTCGAGTGTGATCACCGGGTTGTCGACTACCGACGCCAGCTCGATCAGCGCAACTCGCTCGGCATGATCAACTGTGTCCCGCGCTGCACCGGCCACCTGTGGGGCGCAGCGCAGCGAGTAGGCGTCCTGAACCCGGGTGCAAGCCTCAGTACGGTGGCTTTCCCGGATCTCACTACCGGCCATGATCCTCCGCAGGTTGCTGGCCGAAGCAGCCTGACCGGGATGCGGCCGCAGAGCGTGCAGGTCGTCCGCGAAGACGTCGTCTGTGCCGAGCAAACCTTCCACGCTCATAGCTGCCGTAACGTCTGCCACCTTGAGCAACCGCCGCAGGTCGATGATCGCGAGCACCAGCATGCCGAGCATCCCGTCGGTGCCATTGATCAGGGCCAGGCCCTCCTTCTCGGCCAGCGTGACGGGGGTGATGCTCGCGGCAGCGAATGCATCGCCGGTGGGAACAAGAGCGCCGGATCCGTCCCGCACGGACCCTTCACCCATCAGCGCCAGGGCGCAATGAGCAAGCGGGGCCAGGTCGCCGGAGCAGCCAAGGCTGCCGTATTCGTACACAACCGGGACTAGCCGGGCGTTCAACATGGCGACGTAGCAGCGCAGTGTCTCCTCCCGGATACCGGTGCGACCTGTGGCCAGGGTGGAGATCCGCAGCAACATGAGGGCCCGCACCACCTCTTCTTCCACCTCCGGTCCCGACGCAGCAGCGTGCGAGCGGATCAGGCTGCGCTGCAGTTGACCGCGCAGCTGCACCGGGATATGCCGGGTTGCCAGGGCACCGAAGCCGGTCGATACGCCGTAATGCGGTTGTTGATCATGGGCCAGGGCTTCGATGATCTCGCGGGACTTGCGGACCTCAGCCCAGGCGTCGTCGGCAATGACGACTTGGGCATCATGCCGCGCCACCGCCTCCAGGTCCTCGAACAGGACCGGACCGATACCTACCGTGACGCTGTGCTGTTCCATGAATCCATTGCAGCAGCTGGCCGACCGGTTCGGACCGCTGCCTGCATGCCTCAGAATTCGTGCGTAGCTCCGCCACGCAAGTTGACGACCCGAGTCCCGGTCATTTCATTGAGCCGGTTGAAGGCGACGGTCCGCCCTCGGTCGCTCAGCAGCTCGTCATGGATCGGGAATCCTTCCAGCGCCCCGACCGCCCGGACGAAGTCGATGGTCTCCTTCATTGCCGCCCAGGGCCCGTACGCGGGGACGGCAACGATGTCGATGCCGTTGGGAACCGTGTCGTAGGCATCGCCGGGGTGGAACAGAGTCGGCTGGCCTTCCGAGCGCAGGACGTAGCCCACGTTGCCAATCCGCGGTATGTCGCGGTGGATGACTGCATGCTGCCCGCCGACCGCGGTCACCAGAACGTCACTGACAGTCACTTGGCTGTCTGGCGCAAACCCGGCGACATGCTCACCCAGCGACGGCAGCTCGCCAGAGTTGATCAGCTCGAGGATCGATGGCTCGACTAGCACGATGGTGGTGGGGTTCGCCGCGAGCAGGGCGGGCAGGTTTTGGGGATCCAGATGGTCTGGATGCTGGTGCGTCACGAGCACCGCGTCAAGATCAGTTAGAGAATGCCACGCGTCGGAGAGATTGCCGGGATCGATGAGAATTCGCGCGCCGTCAGTCTCGGCCAGCACGGCCGCATGCCCAAGGTGGGTGATCCGCATGCCCCCACCGTAAGGGGGAGGCTGCCGGATACCTGTCCTAGGGTCCGAGCAGCTTGCCGACCAGCTGTCCCGCCCACTCGCAGTCGCCGACTGTGACATCGAGGTGAGTAACCGCCCTGATCATGAAGGGACCGAGAGCGGACACCTGCACCCCTCGCTCTGCCGCCGCGGCCGCGATCGGCGCGGCTGGAGTCGCGCCGGTGTCGATCACCACAACATTGGTTTGAACGGCATCCAGCTCGACAGCAGTCGGGACGCAGGCCGCTACGGCCTCGGCGAAGGCGCGTGCTGCTGCATGATCATCAGCAAGCCGTGGCAGGTGATGATCAAGGGCGTAAAGGCAGGCCGCAGCGAGCACGCCCGCCTGGCGCCAGCCACCGCCAAGGCGCTTCCGCAGTATCCGGGCGCGTGCGATGTTCTCCGCTGTGCTCACCAGCACCGAGCCAACCGGAGCTCCGAGGCCTTTGGAGAAACACACGTTGACCGTGTCGAAGAGCCGTCCGTACGCCTCGAGCGCTACTCCGGTGGCGACGTGCGCGTTCCACAGCCGGGCGCCGTCGAGGTGATAGCCGATGCCATGCTCGCGACACAGCTCGCCTACTGCCCTCAATTCCTCGATCGGTTGGATCGTCCCACCGCCAAAGTTGTGGGTGTTCTCCACCGCCACCGCCGCGGTCGATACCAGGTATGGCCCGGCCGACGGCGCAATGATCTTGGCCACCTCGGCCAGCTGCAGCCTGCCCCGGCTGGAGGGGAAGGTCCGCATGGTGAGTCCACTGACTGCCCCATGAGCCCCCATCTCCGCCCGAGCGATGTGAGCCTGAACGTCGCAGACCACCTCCTGGCCCGGCTCGACCAGCAGCCGTACCCCAAGCAGGTTGCACATCGACCCGCTGACACAGAACAGGCCGGCCTCGTGCCCGAGCGACCGCGCCACCCGCTGCTCCAGCTCGATCACCGTCGGGTCTTCGGCGTACACGTCATCGCCGACCGGAGCTGCCAGCATGGCCTGCCGCATGTCTGGCGTCGGCTTGGTGACGGTGTCAGAGCGCAGATCAATCACGGACGCAGCAGGACCAAGTTAGAACGTCAAGGGCACGTACGCCTGGACCGGGTTAGGCCGTTTGATCCGGCCCGTGGTCAGCCGCTCCGCGACCAGGAAGGCGAGTTCCAGCGACTGGTTGCGGTTCAGTCGCGGGTCGCAGAGTGTTTGGTAGCGACTCACCAGATCTGCTTCAACCAGGTCATCACCACCACCGACGCACTCGGTCACGTCGTCGCCGGTGAGCTCAACATGCACACCGCCCGGCCAGGTGCCGAGCTCCTCGTGAACGTCAAAGAAACCATTGAGCTCAGCCATGACGTCTGAGAACGCCCGAGTCTTGTAGCCGTTGCGAGCCTCGAACGTGTTGCCGTGCATCGGGTCACAGACCCACGCCACTTGCCGGCCGCTGGCGATCACCTTGGCAACGATGTCCGGTAGCACCTCGCGCACCTTCGCGGCACCCATTCGGGTGATGAAGGTGATCCGGCCCGGTTCATGATCAGGATCCAGCCGATCGGCCAGATCCAGCGCATTGTCGGCGGTGGTTTCCGGACCCAGCTTCACCCCGAGGGGGTTGCGGACATGCCGCAATAGCTCGACGTGTGCTCCGTGCAACTGGCGGGTGCGCTCGCCGATCCACAGGAAGTGCCCGGACGTTCCGTACGGCTCACCGGTACGGGAGTCGATGCGGGTCAGCGCGTGCTCGTACTCCAAGATCAGCGCCTCGTGGCTGGAGTAGAAGTCCACGGTTCGGAAGACATCATCGTCGATACCGCAGGCCACCATGAAGGCGAGCGCCCGATCGATCTCATTGGCGAGGTTCTGGTACTGGACGCCCGCTGCTGAGTTCTTGACGAAATCGGCGTTCCAGCTGTGCACGCTTCGGAGGTGGGCGAATCCGCCCGTGACGAAGGCCCGCGTGAGGTTCAGGGTGGCTGACGACGCGTGGTAGACCTCGAGCAGTCGCTGCGGGTCGGGTTCGCGAGCCTCGGTCGTGAATTCGAAGCCATTTACCGCATCGCCCCGATATGCCGGCAGCGTGACGCCCTCGCGGGTTTCTGTGGCCGAGCTCCTTGGCTTGGCGAACTGGCCTGCCATCCGGCCGACCTTCACAATCGGCACCTGCGCTGCATAGGTCAACACAACTGCCATGGAAAGCAGCGTGCGAAGTTTGCCCTGGATGTTCGCAGCCGTAACGTCGGCGAAAGTCTCAGCGCAGTCACCGCCCTGCAGCATGAAAGCCTCACCGGCCGCCACACTGGCCATCTTGGCGCGCAACTTGTCACACTCAGCTGCAAATACCAGCGGGGGAAGCGTCCGAAGCTTGCCGACGACCTCGGCAAGGTGGTGTGGTGCAGAGTAGGCCGGCTGCTGCCGCGGATTCAGAGCATGCAGTGCTTTCAGCGTAGGGACCTGGCTCGTCAGAGACACGCAGACACTGTAGACGCTGGCACTCGCCCGGGCAGCTGAGTTACCGGCCGCTGGACGCTCACCGCAGAATTGCAGGCATGCCGCAACGCAGCTTTGTCCTGATCCCCGGAGCGGGCGGCAACGCCGCATTTTGGCAACTCGTGGAGCCACTCCTCCAGAAGGCCGGCTACCGCACGTGTGCAGTGACCCTGCCCAACTGGCCAAGCGCGACCTTTTCCGACCACGCGAACGCGATCGTTGCCGCCGCCGGCGTACCGGAGGAAGTCACCCTCGTCGCTCAGTCGATGGGTGCCTTCGCCGCGCCGCTAACCTGCGACCGGCTACCGGTCTCAGAAATTGTGCTGCTGAACGCCATGATCCCAGCACCCGGAGAGACCGCTGGGGAATGGTGGGGCAATACCGGTCAGGCCGAGGCCATGCGGAGCAATGATCTTCGCGAAGGGCGCGATCCCGATGCAGGCTTCGATGCGCAGACCTATTTCCTTCATGACTTGACACCCGACGCGCTTGCGGTGCTGTCGGAAGTGGAGGAGCCAGTGGACTCGCTCTTCCAGACGCGCTTTCCGTTGGATCGCTGGCCAGATGTCCCGACCACCGTGCTCGCCGGCCGTGATGACAGGTTTTTCCCCTACGAGTTCCAGCGCCGCTTAGCCAAAGAGCGGCTAGGCCTGGACGCCGAACCACTCCCCGGCGGTCACCTGCTTGCGCTCAGCCAGCCTGAAGCGCTGGTCACCCGACTCATCAGCGATCTCTAGATGACAGGAAACGATCATGGACGGCATTACCTTCATCGGCACCGCCACGACCATCGTGCGCTTGGGTTCGTTTACGGTGCTCACGGATCCGAATTTCCTGCATCGCGGGCAGCGAGCCTATCTCGGCAAGGGACTTTGGTCGCGACGACTTACCGAGCCGGCAATGCAGCCGTCCGACTTGCCAGCGCTCAATGCTGTCGTGCTGTCTCACTTGCATGGCGATCACTTCGACCGGATAGCGCGGCGACAGCTGGACCGTACGGTGCCTGTGGTGACGACCGAACATGCGGCGTCTCGTCTGCAGCGCTACGGCTTCAGCTCTCACGGCCTACAAGCATGGAACAGCTACGAACTCCTCCAGGGAGACGAATCCTTGACGGTCGAGTCCCTGCCCGCGGTGCATGCCTATGGAGTACTCGGCAAGATGCTCCCCCCGGTCATGGGTTCGCTGCTGGTGCATCGTGTGGCGGGCAGCGTACGCCGACGTGTGTATCTCAGTGGTGACACGCTCACGGGTGATCATCTTGACGAGATCCGGGAGAGGCATCCTGACATCGACACCGCGGTCGTTCATCTGGGAGGCACCCGGATACTTTTCTGGACCGTCACGATGGACGCCGACCAGGGCGTGGACTTCCTGCAACGGGTCAGGCCCCGCCTGGCGGTTCCGGTGCATTACGACGACTACCGCGTCTTCCGCTCTCCCTTGTCCGAATTCCTTTCCGCGGTAAAGCGCGACGTTCCTGGCCAGCTGCTCGAGGCACCGCTCCGTGGAGAAACTGTGCTTCTCGGCGAGTGATCACTGGTGTGGTGACCGGGTAGCCATCTCGTCGGAGACAACGCGCCGGGCTGAGCGGGTAGTGCGTCGATACCAGGCCAGCCCGCCGATCGCGAGCAGCACGCTGATGATCAGGAACGTGACATCGTACATGGCCTGATTCGGCCCGGGTCGGACGTGATGCAGACCGAAGATGTAGTGGTTGAGCAGACCTTCTACGACGTTGAACAATCCCCAGCCGGCGATCATGGCAGCAACCAAGGCCGTCCATTGGCCGTTACCGTCCGATCGGCGG
>DATEWO010000376.1:0-19110 GCA_035257925.1 Propionibacteriaceae bacterium
TCTGGCTGACCATCATCTGCGGCATCGGTGGGGTCTTGATCGGCTGGTTCATCTACACCGCCTTCGGAGGCGACGGCAGCCCGGGCATTGATTGGGTGCGGTGGCTCATCGCAATCGCCGTAGCCGCTGTCCTGGTCATGATCGCCGCCGCGGTGACGGCCAGGTCGCGCTCGCGGGTCCTGTGAATCTCCGGGCTACTTAAACGCTGACCACGGGACCGACCCGCAACGCACCACAGCGGCGGGGAGGTCCCGTGTTCGCAAACGCCAATTGACCTCTGCCCGGTGCCGTGCCAGCCCGGCATGAACTTTCGGCTGTGCACGCATGGCGGGTCGCCACCGGCTGATTCCGGCAGGAGGATGGGAGTCTGGTCTGGTCACCATCGCAACTGACGGAGGGGTCGTGAACACGTACGGGCAGCCGCAGGATCTGGTGTTAGTCGTGGACATCGCCAATGTGATGGGATCGCGTCCGGACGGCTGGTGGCGCGACAGGGCGGCCGCCGCAAATCGGCTGCTCAACGAATTGCAGCCTTTGAAGGGTTCCGAGGTCGCTATTCCAGAGCTGGGAGCGGTGCGGATTACGGAGGTCCGTGCCGTCGTAGAGGGTGCGGCCAAACGCGCCGAGGGGCCGGAGGCCGTGTCCATACTGCGCGCTGACAGGGACGGCGACAGTGAAATCGTCGATGAGACGAATCGGTTAACAGCATCGGGAAAGATACCGCTGGTGGTCACGGCTGACCGCGGGCTGCGCCGTCGCCTTCCGGAGCCGACCCTCATCGTCGGGCCCGGGTGGCTGAACCATCTCATCGGACGCTAAACCAGGCGCAGTATGGACGACGGCCAACGCCGGCCAGCCAGTGGGTGCGGCGCGAACACGGCCCTCCATCGCTTAGCGACGTACGGAACCCTTGCACCAGGTCGCCCCAACCAACATCAGCTAGATGGGCTCGTAGGCCGCTGGTTCGCCGGCCACGTCAACGGAATGCTCGTCCATGCCGGCTGGGGTGCCGGCCTTGGATACCCAGCACTGGTTCTTGATCCGGACGGCTCAGATATCAGGGTTGACGTCTTCGAGTCGGTCGATCTGCCGGCTCACTGGGAACGGCTGGACGCCTTCGAGGGACCTGGCTACCAGCGCGTCGTGACCCTGGTTCGCACGTCCACCGGCGACGTCGACGCGTCCATCTATGTCCTCGTGGAGGCCAGGGCTGAGGCGTGATCGGAGTTGACTCCGGCGGTTTGGTGCAGAACTGCCGTTTGTCCTCGACCCGACCAGAGTCAGTCGCTGTCGTGGAGACATCGGACAGTGAAGACAGTACGGTCGAGCCGTGTTCGAGTACGTGCCGCGCCGCGTTGCCGGTGAGACCAGCCGCTTCGTCGAGTGGACATGGTTCGCGCGCGGTCGTATCGCCGGGGTCCGCGAGCGTATTGCTCCCACTGGATCGACCGTCGCAGCCGTCGTCCTCGGCGACCCCATCCGGCAGACGCCGGTCGGTGAGGATACTGCTCTGGTCGCCGAAACTGGCTTTCTCATCGGCCCACACGACCGGCCGATCGTCAACGAGCCCCAGGGCGAGACGTTCTGCGTTGGGATCGTCACCACCCCGGTCGGCTGCCGGCCCGCGCTCGGGCTCGCCCCGGCCACTCTGCGGGGTCGGGTCGTAGACCTGTTGCAGGCATGGCCGAAAGCCGCCGGCTTGCGCCGCGAGCTGAGGACCTGCCGGACGCCGGAAGAGGCCTTGGATGTCATCGAAGCCACTCTGCGGACGCCAGAACCGTTCGACCGCCACGCGTTCGCACGCTGCGAGGCTGCGGTCCGCCAGCTTTCGGCCGAACCTACTCGTCCGGTTACTGACATCGCGGCTGGACTAGGGGTGAGTCACGGTCACCTCGACCGACAGTTCACCGAGCAGGTCGGTCTGAGCCCACGCACGCTCGCGCGCATCCTGCGGATGCGCCGGCTACTTGAGGAGATTGACGTTCACGGGTCAGTCGGGTGGGCGGACAAGGCAGCGGAGCTGGGATGGTCCGACCAGGCGCATCTGATCCGGGACTTCAAGCGCCATACCGGGGTGACGCCGTCCCAGTACCTGGAGGCCCAACGCATGACCTATGACCGCACAGAGGCAGCCATCTCGGCCGGATTCGTGCCCGAGGCCAAGTGAAGTTCGTCCAATCCATCGGGCTTCGCAGGGCGCAGTGTTGGAGACGAGGGACGAGCTGAAGGGCTGAGATGACTGAGGTGTTCACCGCCGACACGACCATCGACCGTCCGGTCGATGTGGTGTGGGCGCGACTGATCGACTGGGACTTCGCGGCGCGATGGATGCCGGGGGTTGACGCATTACGCGCGCAAGGCCCAACCGAGATTGGCACGAAGCTGACTTTCACCACTAGGGGCAAAGAGCGCGCCGGTCAGATCGCCGCCCTGGACCCGGGGCGGAGCATCACCTTGAGGTCAGTCCAGGGAGGGGTGACCGCAGATTACGTCTACAGGTGTACGCCGAACGGCGATGGGACGCGAGTAAGCCTGGTGGCCGACTGCAGGATGAACGGTCCGGTGCGGCTGCTCAGCCCGATGATCAGGTCTGCCATCCGCAGGGCGGACAGCGACCAGCTTGACGCGTTCGCCGCCACGTTCACTCAGTGATAATCGCGGGGAGCAGGCCGCGTAAGGGCCCAACATGATCGGCAACCTCTTTGGGACGCTCGTTAGGCAGGTTTCGCAACGTTTGTCATAACTCATGCGACCTCCGGCGGCAACCCGGAACCTAAGAAGCCATCTCCGAGAGGGACAACCTTCCATCTTCACCACCGCAAACGGGTCGAGCCTGCTCGCGATGAGGCTGCGTCAGGCGCTGCCGACGGCCACTTCGAGCCGCGGACCGTACGTAGGAAGACCTGCAGCAACAACGCTTCTGCCAAGCCGGGAAGGAAAGATGTGAGATACTTGAAGCGCTGTTGCAGGTCTTGTGTCGTGGTCAGTGCTACGTTCCCGGGAGTTTTGCGTGGGCGTTGGCAATGTCTGGCGTTCGACAGCAGTCGAGAGTCGTGAGGTGCGACCTCGAGATGCTAGGAGATGTTTCATGGCACAAGGAACCGTCAAGTGGTTCAACGGCGAAAAGGGTTTCGGCTTCATCGCTGTAGATGGAGGCGGCCCGGACGTGTTCGTCCACTACACCGCGATTGAGTCGTCTGGTTACCGTTCGCTCGATGAAGGCCAGCGAGTGGAGTTCGACACAACCCAGGGCCCGAAGGGTGCTCAGGCGGACAACGTCCGCGCCGTCTAGTTTGCACGTCAGGCTGGTGAAGCGCCGACTGATCTCGGCGCCTCATCAGCCCTTTCCATGCCTCAGCGTCTGTTACGGATCAGGCATCGCTAGTTGTGATCCACGGGCCGCGACGACCTGTGAACTGGGCCCTCGGTGAATGAGAGACGCCCTAGTCGGGGCTGATGGTCTGGCTGAGACGGACACATTGTCCGGTTTCGCCCTCCACTCCGGACGTCGCAGGGGTCCGCTCGTGGCACAGGCTTCGGGGGCCGAGGTGACAACTCTGTACTCGTGCCGAAGACAGTGGCTCCCGTGGTCATACCAGGCAGCATGCGGGGACATGCGCAACCGGTCTTGTACGTCGATGAATTGACGTTGCGGCCGTGGACGGTCGGCGATGTTCCAGCGCTGGTCGCCGCATACGCTGATCCCTCCATCCAGCGGTGGCACGCTCGGTGGATGACGTTGACGGAAGCCAATGAGTGGGTGTCCAGGGTCAACGAAAACTGGAGAAGTGAAACCGCGGCCAACTGGGCAGTGACCGAACGTGACGAGCTGGTAGGACGCATGTCGTTGCGGACTGTGGACCTGGAGGATGGGCTAGCGGGGATCGGCTACTGGGTGGTTCCGGCTGCAAGGGGCCGTGGCATAGCGCCACGGGCATTAGTAGCGGTAAGCGACTGGGCCATCGACGAACTCGGGTTGCACCGCCTTGAGCTGGAGCACTCCACGCGCAACCAGGCATCTTGTCGCGTCGCCGACAAGGCCGGTTACTCCTTGGAGAGCACGAAGCGGAGCCAAGCCCTGCATGAGGACGGGTGGCATGACATGCATCTGCACGTACGACTCGATCGGCGTTGGTGCCGTTGAGCTTGCAACAGAAGCCAAGCCCCGGATGGGCCTGTCGGACATAGCGGACACACCGCCGCCTGAGTCAGCCCGGAGGCAGCGGTGCACCCGCGTCCCCTGAGAGTTAATCGACACCAGTGGCCGTGAGACCGGCCTGTGCCACTGTCGGCAGCCAAACCAGCACACTGGTCACGATGGCGGCAACTGCAAGACGAATGAACCTACGCATGGCGCTCCTCCTCTCTAGAGGTTCCGTACCGGACACAGGGAGTTCGACGGCGAGGCCACCGAGGATTGCCGGTGCACGACGGGGAAACCGGCCGCGAAGCCGGTCAGCTGTGACAGTCAGCCTTGAATCTGCGGGTTTACCGGCCAAGCGCGCTACTGCGTTGGGTGCTGGGAGTGGGCGCAACCAGGCTCGTAGGGTTAGGGCCATGCGAGTAGCCATCGCCGGAGGCCACGGGCAGATCGCGCTGCGCCTCACCCAGGTCTTGTCCCAGCGCGGCGATCAGGTCGTCGCCCTGATCCGCAACCCCGACCACGCTGACGACGTGAGGCAAGCCGGTGCCGAGCCAGCAGTCGTTGACCTCGAGCAGGCGAGCGAGGACGAGGTCGCGCGGGCGATCGCCGGCGCCGATGCCGTCGTGTTCGCCGCGGGCGCAGGTCCGGGAAGTGGGCCGGCGCGGAAGGAGACGATGGACTACGGCGGCGCAGTGAAGCTGATCGCGGCGGCGAAGCAGGCCGGGGTTGGCCGTTACGTGATCGTCAGCAGTATGGGGGCGGACCCCGACACGCCCGGCAATGACACGTTCAGCGTGTACCAGCGTGCGAAGGGCCGCGCGGATGACGCGGTGCGCGCGAGCGGACTCGACGTAACGGTCGTACGCCCCGGCGGGCTCACCAACGACCCCGGAACGGGTCGCGTCAATCTCGGCGAGCGCGTGCCGCGTGGGCAAGTCACGCGCGACGACGTGGCGGCGGTCCTGGCTGCCGTGCTCGACTCGCCGAACACGATCGGTCGAACGGTGGACCTGGTCGGTGGCGACACGCCGGTTACGGAGGCTGTCAAGGCCGTCTAAGCATTGACCGGCCTAGTCAGCGCGCCGGGCCGGTGGCTTCGAGAAAGGCGAGCACGGCCATGATCCGGCGATTCATCTCCCGTTCCTCGACGAGGCCAAGCTTCTGGAAGATCGAGCCGATGTGCTTCTCGACCGCGCGGTCACTCATGTAGAGGGTTTTGGCGATGGTGTGGTTGTTGCGCCCGGTCGCCATCTGTTGGAGCACCTCACGCTCACGGTCGGACAGTCCGAGCAACGCAGACGGCTCCTCGTGCGACTTGCGGGCGAGCAACACTTCGATGACCTTGGGGTCAAGAGCCGACCCGCCTCGGGAGACTTCCTGCAGCGCCCGGATCAGCTCGTCCCGGTCGGTGACGCGCTCCTTGAGGAGATACCCAAGGCCGGCCACCCCGTTCTCGAGCAGCTCGAACGCGTAGTCGTCGTCGGCGAACTGGGACAATACGACGACACCGATGTCGGGGTATTCCGCGCGGATCCGCTTCGCGGCGTCGATGCCCTCGATGGTGTGGGTCGGCGGCATTCTGATGTCAGTCAGTACCGCGTCCGGCCGATGCTCGGCTACCGCCCGGATGAGCGCGTCGGCGTCTGCGACGGCAATGACCAGCTCGATGTCGTCATCCTCGCTGAGCAGAGCGGACACACCCGCCCGCACGAGGTAGTTGTCGTCCGCGAAGACCACACGCAAGGTCACGTTCCGCACTGTAAACCCGCGCGGTGAGCGGGGCCGTCCGCATCACGTCGTGCGGCCAGCACCCTGCTCTGCAGAGCTCTCGGCGCCGATGATGATTAAAGGAAGGTGCGCCGGTGAATCCAGTCCGTGTTCTCGTCGTCGATGACCAGGCTCTGTTCCGCCGCGTCATGAGCGCTGTCGTCGATGAGACGGAGGGCTTCGTCCTCATTGGCTGCGCAGCGTCGGGCGAGGAATCGATCGTGGCAGCCCGAGCCTTGCGCCCGGATCTGATCCTGATGGATGTGAACCTCCCCGGTATCGACGGGATGGAGGCTAGCCGCCGACTGCGTGAGGACACGACGGCTGCCGCCGTCGTGCTTTTGTCGACATACGACGAAGCCGATTGGGATGGGCAAGCGCAGGAGTGCGGGGCCGTGGCCTATGTCGCCAAGTACGCTTTCGGACCCGACAAATTGACCGCGGTCTGGGCCGTGACCGGCAGCTGAGAGAAGCTGACTCGCAACCTCGCTGGTACGGCCTGCTCGTCGATCGTCACCATGCCATCCCAGGCCAGCACACGGTCGACCATGCCCTGTCCGCCCTGGGTGAGCCGACCATTGAGGTCGACGGCGGTGACGGTCAGGGTGAGGTGGGAGTCGTCGAGGTCCAGGTCAATCAGCGCCGAGCCGCCCAGCTCCCGAACCGTCTCGACGGCACAAAAGTACGCGACCGCCTCGACGTGAGAGGGGAACCGCGCGGTCTGTGCGGCAGGGGCAACTGTCAGGGCGACGCGGCCGCCGGCCTGCGCCGCATACACGCGCAGCGCCGCGGCTAACCCTTTGCGGGCGAGCAAGGGGGAGAAGATACCCCGGGCGATGTCCCGCAGCCCGTCCAGGGCCCGGTTGGTCGTTTCCATGGCCGCGTCCAGGAACCGACTCACCGCCGTCGGGTCGGTCGCAGCCGCCGCCTGTGTGAGCCGAGCCCGTAGCCGGGCCAGATGAGGCAGCACCTCCACGCTGACCGCCCGCGTCAGTCGCTGACGCTGGGTTTCCTGGGCGGCCAGCAGTCGCAGTCGAGAGGCCTCGAGCTCCTCGGTCTGCGCGCGAGCCTGATGCACCTGGACGCGCAGCTGCGCCGCGAGCCGGGCGTTGCGCATCCCCAGCCCGGCCTGGGTGGCGATATCAGCGAGCAGGGTCCTGTCCGTCCCGGAGACCTGCCGTCCCGGCGGCATGCTCACCGTGATTTCACCGATTCGCTCAGTGCCCTGCCACACCGGCTCCGAATGCTCCCTGCTGGTCGGACCGCCGGGCGCTGGAGGTGTCGGCCAATGAGCGACGACATCGTCGGCGCCGGCCACAGCCAACCTTGCGGTGGCATGCGCGGCGCCGATGCTGCGTCCGGATACTTCCGCTACCCCTGGCAGGACTTGCTCCAGCGAGACCGCTCGGGCGAGGCGGCGGCACAGGTCAGCCAGGGCCTGATACGGCGCCGCCCTGCGTCCGTAGACGGCCCGGTCGCCCAGTCGCTGCACCCAACGCCGCAGCGGCTGGAATGCCACCGCCACCAGCGCGGTCGCGACCACCGATGCCCAGTACTCCTCAGAGACCCGCCCACCCACGAGCGCCCCCAGCAGGACGACGGCCGTGACGTACCCGAGGGTCACGAAGATGACCACGGCGGCACCCACCACCGCGCGGTTGATGACCAGATCGATGTCGTAGAGGTGGTAGCGCATGATCGCCACGCCGGCAGCGACCGGCACACAGGCATACGCAACGAAGA
The DNA here is from genome assembly GCA_035257925.1 of Propionibacteriaceae bacterium. Taxonomy (GTDB): domain Bacteria; phylum Actinomycetota; class Actinomycetes; order Propionibacteriales; family Propionibacteriaceae; genus Microlunatus. The sequence continues at coordinate 7,655 of DATEWO010000376.1, forward strand.
GGGGAACCACCGCCCACACCTGGGTGTCGTCGCTCCTGAGCCCGGCCAGATTCGCGAGCACGAAGCCTGCTACCAGCGCGAATGCGGCGGCGGTGAGCCAGCGCAGCTGCTGGCGCTGCTCCCCCCGGGAGTGACGAAGTCGCTGCACCAATGCGACAAGACTGAGCAGCAAGAGCAGCACGCTCACCATCGCCGAGACAACTCCGACGGTTGACACCAGAGGGCTCAACTCATCGGCCCGGGTGATCGAGTCAATCGGCACCACCAGGACGGTGCTGAGGATGATGGCGACCTGCGGCACGGGAAGGGCCCACAGCACTGCACGCCACCGGCGCGACGGCAGCGACCCGTCCGGAAACAGCAGGAACACCGCCGCAAGCACCGACAGCGCCCAGCTCGCGCCGAGCGCCGATGCCACCACGGTGGCGAGCTGGCCGGCCAGCGGTGGGCCAAGAACGCCGTCCTGCAGAACCCGGAAGGCGTACGCCTGGCTCACCAAGCCGATCGCCGTGCCCAACTGACCAGCGAGGAACAGCCAACCGATCGGGTTGTGCGGCTGCCGCGTGGCGATCAATGCGCCAATGAGAGCGCCCAACACGCAGCCCAGGGTGATGATGGGGAACGAGTTGAGCCCGGCCTCCGGGTCGACCAGCCCTACCGACCCCGTGACGACTAGGACGCCGTGTGCGGTCGCGAGCGCGGCGGTCGCGGTGAACATCGACCACGCCAGGCGTCTCGCGGTGGGCGCCCTCATAGCCCCGACCCCAACGCGGCCAGAGGAACCTCGGCCCGCACCGTCGTCCCATCTCGGCGGTCCGAGCGAATCGACAGGGCTCCGCCCACTTCCTCGATCCGTTCGGCCATATGCGCGAGGCCACCGTCGCTCGATCCCTGTACGTCGAAGCCTCGTCCGTCATCGCTGACAGATGCGATGACGCTCCGATCATCGCCACGAAGCTCGATCATCACCGCATGAGCCGCGGCATGTTTCGCAGCGTTCTGCAACGCCTCCATGCAGCAGAAGTACAGAGCAAGCTCCACGTCGGCCGAATATCGCCCGAGGCCGCTGCTCACCAGCTCGACCGGCAACGAACTGGTGCCGGCAGCGGAGCGCAGGGCGGCGGTCAGGCCTTCCTGGGCGAGCAACCGCGGCCGACCGCCCACTAGCTCCAGCAGATCTGTCGCCGCTTGCTCGACCGATCGGTCCAGGCTCTTCAGCAGCTCAGCCGCCTGGTGCGGGTTGCGAGTCAGCAGGTTCTGTACCAGCCGGATGTTCACCGCGAGTGCCACCAGCTGCTGCTGTGCGCCGTCGTGGATGTCTCGCTCGAGGAGCTGACGCTCCACGTCCTCTGACGCAACGACACTGCGCCTGGATGTTCGCAGCAGGCCAGCCCGGGCCGAGATGTCGAGTAGCTGGTCGTGCAGTTCGGTTGTCAAGCCCAGGTTGCGTAGCACCAGACCCGCCTGTGCCGCAAGGCTGTCCAGCAATTCCTCCTCCACCGGCGTCAGGCGCTCACCCTCCCGTTCCTCGACGACGAGTACGCCCAACAGTTCACCGCCGTGCCGGACCGGGCGGACGTGCCGACCAGGCACCAGTCTGGGGTCATCGGTGAGTTCAGGTGGGGCCGGAGGCTCGCCGTCGCCCTCTGGGTGGAGCGCAGCAAGCCTGAATCGACCGCCGGCAATCAGCCACACCTGGACCCGGCGGGCACCCACTCCGGCAGCGAGAACCTTCGCCATCCACATCGGCGTCTCCTGCGCCGACGCCCCACTGTCTGGTGCGAAATGGGCGAGCACGTCGTACGGCAACGGGTGCGGGCGACCCGACAGGCGGTTGGCCCACGCCCGCAGTCTCCTTCGCACAGGTTCGAACCCCACCGCGACGATCGCCGTGGCTGCCACCGACAGCAGCGGGCTGGGCGCGTCCGAACGGCCGGCGAACATGCCCACGACGATCACTACCGCGACGTAGACCGCGGCAACGAACGCGACCAGCCCGGCCAGGACGAGCAGGTGCTCTCGCAGTCGTCCTCGTGTAAACGACCGCCACCGACCGCGCGGCCACCAACCGCTCATCTCAACAGTCTGCTCGTGACTGCGAGATTGGGATAGGTCTACGCCCTCCCGCTAGTGGGGTTGACCACACAACTAATCGCCGAAAAGTCGCGGGTGCCCTCCCCCACGGTGCGGCCACCACGATGGGCCCCCACCCCGCTGACCGATGTGATGGGAGTAGCCGTCCTGAAGGACGATCCACCCCAGGGAGATCTTCGATGGCGCTGTCACCTCTCAGTCGTCGGGCAGGCATGCTCAGCCTCACTGCAGCGGTGCTGACTGCCTTGAGCCAGGTGATGCGCCTGGCGAGCGTACGGCTGCTCCGACCTGCCCTGTCGACGCCGTACCAGATCCCGTTGGTGATCGCGATCGGTTGGATCGGTCTCACCCTCGAGTCGGAATCTGACAGGTGGCCCGCCGCCGCCCCCCCGCCAGGGCTTACGTTTGACAGAGCAGCGGTCCAGCGATGAGGCACATCGTCATCCGTGTCCTTGGGGCCGTGGCCTGCGGCATCACGTTGGCGGTGCTCGGGTCCATGTCTGCTGTCGCGGACGACGGCCCGGACCTCGCTGCTATCGACCGCTACGTGCGCTCGGAGATGGATGCGCAGCGCATCCCGGGATTGGCGCTCGGCATCGTGCGCGGGGACCGCATCGTTCACGTGCAGGGCTTCGGACAGGCGGACAGGTCCGGACGGCAGGTGACCCCAGAGACGCCGTTTCTGATCGGTTCGGTGACCAAGTCGTTTACCGCGCTGGCCATCATGCAGCTGAGCGAGGCGGGCCGGGTCCAACTGGATGCTCCGGTGCAGCGCTATCTGCCGTGGTGGCGGGTCGCCGATGCAGACGCCTCAACCCGAGTCACGGTTCGTCATCTGCTGTACCAGGTCAGCGGGCTGTCGAAGGCCGCGGGCAACGCGTACGCGACCAGCAGGGACACTCACGACTCCGCCCTTGAGGACCGGGTCCGGGCGCTGCGCGATGCCGAGCTCAGCCAGCCGGTTGGCACGACCTGGCAGTACAGCAACGCCAACTACTGGACGCTCGGCATGATCGTGCAGGTTGTCTCGGGCCAGTCTTACGAGGCTTACATCCAGCAGCACGTTTTCGGCCCGCTACAGATGCACAACTCGTACACGTCGGGCACCGAAGCGGCGCAGCACGGCCTCCCGACTGGCCACCGCTACTGGTACGGCTTCCCCGTCGCCTCCGAACTGCCCTTCGATCGCGGGGGCCTGGGGTCCCAGGGCATTAGTGCCAGCGCACAGGACATGGCCGGCTACCTCAGCCTCTACCTCAACAGCGGCCGACATGGCGCCACCATGCTGGTCTCGCCCGCCGGTGCGGCCGAACTGCAACGGGCCGGAGTTCCCACCGGCCTCGAGGGCATCTCGTACGCGATGGGCTGGGACGTGGCTCAGATTCACGGCACCACGACGATCTCCCACGACGGCAGCGGTTTCGACTCCCACGCAAACGTCGTCCTCGTCCCCGACCAACAGTGGGGCGTCGTGGTGATGGAGAACGGCGAGAACTCCCCCGACGAGTTCTTCGGCTCGCGCCGCATGACAGGCATCGCCAACGGCGTCGCCGGCATGCTGATCGGCGACGAGCCACCCGCGCCGTCGTCGTCGAGCAGATCGCTGTGGGTGGCCTACGGGGTGGTCCTGGGAATCCTGGTCATACAGGTCGTCGGGATGGCTCGCAGCGTACGGACCATCCGCCGCTGGCGCGCAGACCCAGCGCAACGCCCGACGGGTGCATTGCGAATCGGGCTCCGCGTGGGCCTGCCTCTGCTGGTGAGCTGGACCTGGGCTGTTCTCGTGCTGGTCGGACTGCCGAGGATCATCCGCGCACCGCTGTCGGCCGTCCTGATGGGACTGCCCGACCTCGCATATCCGCTGGTGGCCAGCGCTGTCCTTGCCTTCGGTTGGGGCCTGGCCAGAGCTGTCTGGGCGATCCGGACCCTGGGTACACGTCCCACCCCTGTGTCTACGCCCTCGACCGACGCCACTACCCAGCTGAGCTTGTCAACTAGCTAAGGAGCCTCGATGTCCACCCCAACCCCCACGCCGTCCCCCGCTCGCACCCAGAGCCTGGTACGGCGGCACGCCCTGATCAGCTTCTTCGTCCTGACCTACGCCGTCGCGTGGTTGCTGTGGGCCCCCCTGTTCATCTTCGGCGATCGCGTCCCCGGCCCGCTGGCATTCGTCCTTCTCCTGCTGGGATCCCTCGTGCCGTCGACAATGGGCGTTCTGTTCGTCGCCCTCCTTCGCGGCAGATCCGGCGTACGCATACTGTTCGGACGCCTACTCCACGCCCGGATCGGACTGTTCTGGTACCTGGCCGTTGTCGCGCTCGCGGTACCCGCCCTCTTGGCCGTTTGGGTCAGCACGCTGCTCGGCGGCCCGACCCCGGTCGTGGTCATGACGATCCCCGCGATCATCGTCTCGTTCCTGTTCTCGATCTTTCCTGGTAGCGCAGTGGGGGAGGAGCTGGGGTGGCGTGGCTTCGCCCTCCCGCGGCTGCAGGCACGCCACAGCGCCCTAGCCGCTAGCCTGATCATCGGCGCCGTCTGGGGAATTTATCACTTCCCGCTGTTCCTTCTCGGCTCACCGATCCGGCCTCTTGCGCTATTCCTGCCGTTCGCGATCGGGTGCGTGATCATGTCCATCTTCTACACCTGGATGTACAACGGCACGGGCGGCAGCCTGCTGATCGTCGTGCTCCTCCACGCCACCACGAACCTGCCGCTGACCGTTGTGTACGCGCCGCTCGGAGAGCGCGCCGTCCCCGTGTTCTGGCTCCTCGACGCGTTGCTTGCCATCATCGCCGCGGTCCTGATCGCCCGGACTGGAGCGGCGACGCTGTCTCGAGTACGGGGGAGGCAAACCGAGACGCCCTAGTCCAGCCAGTAGGGCCCGCGTCCGGGGGCGTGATGTGACCGTCCCATAGGCCCATCGTTAGCCGAGAGTCAGCACTAGCAGCATCAGCCAGGAGGCGACATGAGCAAGGAACTCTTCAGTTCGGTCGACATCGCGGCGCCGGCCGAGAGGGTCTGGGAGGTGCTGGTCGACTTCGCAGCGTTCCCGGTGTGGAACCCGTTCATCACCCAGGCGGAGGGCCGCCTGCAGGTCGGCGGTCGGCTCACACTCCGGATGCAGCCCGTAGGCGGATCGGCTGTGACACTGCGACCCACTGTGGTCGAGGTGGTCGACGGACAGCGACTTCGCTGGCAGGGCCGCCTGTGGGTGCCACGCCTGTTCGACGCCGACCACCTGTTCACCCTGGAGCCGCTGGGTGCGGCCGGGTCGCGACTTGTCCAGGAAGAGCAGTTCAGCGGTCTGCTGGTGCCGTTCTTTCAACGGTCGCTGGACCGCGGCACGTTACCGGCGTTCCAAGCAATGAACGCGGCTTTGAAGGACCGGGCGGAGCGGGCGACAGCTTCGCCCGGCTGATCTCACCCGACCAAGTCGGCGATTCGGTGTCCGGTCGCGAGCCGTACGACGTCGCGCAGTCGATCACCGGCTCGCTTGGGCGCCACGTCGCAGCCCCAGGTCAGATAGCCGTCCGGTCGGACCAGGACACAACCTTGGTCTTGGAGCTGATACCGACTCACCACGTCACCGTACGGATCGGCAAGTTCGGCGCCCAGACTCAGCACCGAGATCGGTACGCCGGCCTCGGCCAGTTCGGCCGCGGCCGCTCGCCACGGATAACCGTCCGGGCCGGTGATCAAGGTGAAGCTGCCGTCAAAGAGGTCGATGGTGGAGACACGCTGGAGGTTCCCTGAGCTTGTCGTGGCATGGCCCGAGCCATTTGACGAGGTCAGGGCACGGGGATCGCGAAGCTCCACCCAGGCGTGGGGGGCGCGGTGACCCGCCAGGGGCGTCCCACCGACGATCGCCGCGGAGGCGTATTCGACGCCGAAGTCCTGCGCGAGGAAGTCCTGTGGCGGCCGGTCGATCATGGTCTGCAGGGAGGCCGTGGCGTTCGCGCGACCCACCGGTTCGCGCTCGGCCTCGTAGGAGTCCAATAGCGCGTCCCTCGCTCGCCCCTTGATCACCCAGGCGAGCTTCCAGCCCAGGTTGTGCCCGTCGGCGATTCCGGTGTTCATCCCGGTAGCTCCTCGCGGCGTCGTTCGATGGGCGGCGTCTCCGACCAGGAAGACCCTCCCCCGCCGGTAACCGTTGGCGACGCCTGCTCCGAAGTCCCACGGGAATACCCCGATGATCTCCGGGTTCAGAGCGGCCAGACCGGACGCGGCCCGCAGCCGGGCCCTGATCCGCTGCAGCGTCCAGTCCTCCAGTTGCTCCCCTGCCTCGGGATGCCATTCCATGTCGTAGATCCAGCGCGTGGGCTGCCCGGTCGTTGCGAACAGGCCCTCTACACCCGGAGCCACCACTGCATTCAAAACGTAGGGCGGGTCCGGAAGCACGGCCGACAGATCGGCATCGAACAAGATCGCGAGGTGATTGCCTTCCGAGCCCAGCGGCTCGAATTCGATACCGACCCCTGCCCGTACCTGACTGCGTCCGCCGTCGGCGCCGACCAGATACTGAGCCGTGACCTGGTAGCTCACCTGGCCATCGCGTGGACGCAGCCTGACGCAGACGGCCTCGTGGGTCTGGCTGAACCCGAGCATTTCGGTGCGGAACCGGATCGTCCCACCCTGCGCGCGCAGATGATCATGCAGCACTTGCTCGAGTTGATCTTGGCCACAGATGGCGAGCCGGGTTGGGGTGGCCGCCGAGACGACCTCGTCGGTGGGCAGACCAAGATCGACAACCTGCCGGGGAGCGGCCAGAGTCCGCGAGATTGCCATCCCCAGTTGATTGGGCTGCGATCGCCGGCGAACCTCGGCTTCCAGTCCCCAACCGCGCAAGATCTCCATGCTGCGTGGACGGATGCCCGTGGCCTTCGGGAAGATCGAGAGGCCCCGATGCTTCTCGATCACAAGCACGCGCACTCCTGATCGGGCCAGCGCCGTCGCGGTGGTGAGCCCGGCTGGCCCTGCCCCGATGACGATCACGTCATAGTCGTACTGCTGGTCGTTCATGTCATTGGCGTGCATGGCTGCTGGCTCCTTGCCGTTCGCGATGTGTGGTGATCATCACTCTGCGCGGCGCAGCCGTGGTACGGATCCGTGCCGACTACGGAGTTAACCGGGCGTGCCAGTCGCGCAGCTCGGTACGGCTACTGACCCCGGCTTTGGCAAGCAGGTTGGCCACATGGGTCTCGACCGTACGGACCGACAGGAACAGCTGCTCAGCGACCTCGGCGTTGCTGCGACCGGCGGTTACCGCAGTCAGCACGTCCAGCTCCCGACTGGTGATGCCCATGGAGCGGAGCGTCGGCGGCACAGTCGAGTCGCCACGGCCCCGCCGGGTGGCGGCCCCGGCACGGCGTAATAGATCTCGGCAGAACCGAGCCAGCTTTTCGTTTCCAGAAGCCTCGAACGCGGTCAGATCAGCGCGGAGGAGCGGTACCGGGTCGCCCCAGCCGTCCGCCACAGCGCACTCCAGGGTGAACAGCCGCAGGAATCGGTGCCACCATGGCACCGGAGTCAGGGCCTCCTCCCCCCTTGCGTAGGCCTGCTCGGCTCCGGCACGGTCGCCATGCCGACCGGCAGCCACGGCGTCGGCGTAGTGCAGGGCACCCGCGTTCGCGCGGCGCTGGGACACTCCCGATTGGCGCAATTTCGCGCGCGCTTCGTCGTCTCGGTCCCCGATCACGGTACGCATCAAGACCCAGAAGCCGAAAGGGTGCAGCGGCGGAACCGAGCCATGATCCAGCAGCGGCTCCACGCCGGCATCGAGGTGCCCAACCGCGGCCTGCAGATCATGATCGACTGCCGCCACGATGGCCCACAGCATCTCGACCTGGGCCCGGAACTCCGGCAGGAGCTCGGACTCGAAGGGGAGGCCCTCCAGATCAGCAGCCACTGCCGCCCGGTCTCCGGCCACCGCTCGAGCGGTTGTCCGGAACAACTGGCCGTTGATCACGAACATCGGAAGCTGCAATAGCCGCCCACGTTCAGCGAGGAACACGGACGCCTCCTGGACCGCCCCTGGGCCGTCGACCACCATCCGGTGATCAGCCAGCAGCAGCTCAGCACTAGTGGCCTTGACCAGCAAGCCAAGATCTGTGGCCAGGTCACGGGCCTCGAGCAACGCTGGCGACTTCTCATCGTGCATCAGCTCAACGGTGCCGCAGCCGAGGAGGGCCTCGACCCGCCAAGGCCTCAGCCCATGCTCGGCGGCAAGTTCTGCGGCACGTCGGAACAGCTCGGCGGCACGGTCGCCATCACTGAGCCGCACGATCCGGGCCTGCACGATCAAGGCTTCGCAGCCGATCTCCGCGTCGGCTGTCTGCTCGGCGAGCTCGACGGCTCGGGCCGCGAACTGGGCGGCGGCCTCGATGCGACCCGCGCCGTGAGCGGAGTCGGCCAGCAAGATCAGCGAACGTGGATCGCTTGGGCGGCGCGCCCGGGCCACGTATCCGTCGGCGTCCCCCCAACGGCGGATCAGAATGGCAACCCGCGCCAGCCGTAAGCAGAGCTCGGCATGATCATCTCCAGTGGCGCCGTCGAGGGCGGCCACCCCGATCTGGAGGGCCTGCTCCAGCCGACCGGTCAAGGCGAGGAGCTCGACCCGGTCGCTGGCCAGGGCAACGGGAAAGCGCCCAGTCGCCGCTACTTGATCGAGAATCGATTCGGCGCTGCGCAGCGCCCCGACGGCCAGCTCTCGCTCGGCAACTCGCAGCAGCAAAGCGGCGCCGTTGTCGGAATCTCCGGCCTCGACCAGCAGCTCGGCCGCCGCCAGCTCCTGGTCTGGTCCGGCGCGATCCAGCAGGACCTGGGCCGCCCGTCGACTCAGCACCGCTCGTTCGGGGGGCAACAAACCGGCCCAAATCGCTTCTCGGGTGAGCGCATGTCGCCAGGTGAGGACGGACCCGTCGATGATCAAGAGTTCGGCGTGCACGGATTGACGGAGGCAGTTCACCGCCTGTCCGCCGTCCAATCCCGCGATCGCGGGGACGAGATCCCAATCGGGCTGCACACCCAAAGTCGCAGCCGCGGACAGGACTCGACGTCCGGAATCATCCAGGGAGTCCAAACGAGATTCCACGATCGCAGCGAAACTGGCCGGGACAGACCAGGGTCCTGCGCCGCGTTCGGAGCTGTTGGAGGGCACGGAGGTCAGCAGCTCGTCCACCAGCAGCGGCAAGCCCTCCGACCTGCGACGAATCAGCTCGCGCTCGGCTTCGTCGAGCGACCGTCCACTCAACTCGATCATCTCGTCGACCTCCCGCGGCTCGAGCCGGTCCAGCTCGATCACCGACGAGGCCGCTCCGATCAGACGCTTCAAAGCCGGAGACGACGGGTGTTCGCGCGCTGTCGCCGCGATCAACAGCGGAGCAGCCGCCAGTACGCCGCTCAAATAGTCGAGCAGTCCCAACGTCTCGGCGTCGGCCCAATGCAGGTCTTCCAAAAGCAGCACGCAGCCTTCTGGATCTAGCGCCGTCAGTAGCCGCAGCAGCCCTTCGCCCAGCACCAGGATGGGGTCGACGCTGGTCTCCGGAACCGATGACGTCGCCCAGTCTGGTAACAGTCGCCCCAGCGCGGCCCGGTAGGGACGGAGCTCGGGTGCATCGGGCAGCGTGCCGGCTCGTAGAGGCGGCATCAACGCCTCGGCCAGTGGGCGGAACGTACCGGCTCCTTCAACAGCCCGACCGCCCAGTACGGTGACGTCTGTTTCGCGGGCGCAGGAAGACAACGCGTCGAGCAACATCGACTTGCCCACCCCAGGCTCGCCGATGATCATCAGGAACTGGCCGTGACCGGAGCGCGCCTGATCCAGCAGATCACGCAGCAGCAGCTGCTCCGACGCGCGACCGATCATCTGCTTGCGCATGCTCCTGCCTCCGGAACCCCTACCTCACCCGAAACTATCGTCGTCGTGCGCCTCTCCAAATCCGCGCTTCAGGCGCCGGTTGCGGGTTCGACCAGTAGCGAGTCCAATCCTCGGCGCACGCCGGGGACGTCCCCGGCCTTCCGGATAGCAAGAAGCGTGCCGCCTACGTACGGATCCGGGCTTTCCCCAGGGTCATGGCGCATCACCAGTCGCTCCCCAATGCCACCGAAGACGATCTCGTGGTCACCACAAAGCTGGGCAGCCGCACCGAATGGATGCGGCTGCCGGCTACCTCGGTGCCACGCGCCTCGACCGGGCCGGCCAACTGCGCCAGCGGCACCGCGGACTGTGGTGTTCGGACCTCAGCCAGGGTCTCGGCGAGTTCCCGCGAGGTGCCGCTGGGCACATCCGGCTTGTCGGCGCTGGCATAGTCGAGAATCTCCCAATGCTGCAGATGCTGGGCGGCCAGCGCAGCGGCCCGCTTCAGTATCGCGGCCATGATCGAGAAGTTGCCCGCGGCAACCACACCCACGCCCCGGTCACGGGCCAGGCGGTCGAGCTCTGCGTAGTCACCGGCAGTGAGCCCGCTCGAGCCAACGACGACCTGCGCGCCCGCGCCTATGGCGGCCAACACGTTCTCCTTGACTGCGGCGGCGTTGGTGTAGTCGACGAGCACATCGACCTCCGCAGACCGCAACGCCTCCGACACGGAGGCGTAGATAGACCCGTCGCTGCGAGACGCCGTCGCCTCGGCCAGCGGCCGGCCCGCCGCGGACCGGGACACCCCACAGGTCAAGCTGAGGTCATCCGCCGCGTCGATCGCAGCCAAGATCGGCGGCGCCGTCCAACCGGTGACGCCAGCGAAGCAAATCCTGATCATGACCCGACCTTAGGGGATTCTCGTTCGCCCAGGGGCCCGCATTATCCGGTTCCTGCGGCGCGATGTCCCAATACGTTCCTCGCAACTGAGGTCTATTGGGCACGGGAGCTGCACCCGTGCCTAATGATCATCTCCGGATCCGAGCTAGAGGTAATCGCGACCGGACCCCACCCAGGTATGCATGATCCGAAACGCGTTGGCGAAGATCGTCAGTACCGGGTTTACCCCGCCGTTCGTCACGTGCAGCGAGCCGTCGATAACCCGCAGGTTCGGATGGTTCCAGACCCGGCCGTACGGGTCGGTGACTGAGGTTGCCGGGTCCGTACCCATTCGGCAGGTTCCGGCCTGGTGCTGGCCACTACTCGGCGCGACGTTGTCGGGCGGGCAGCCGTAGGCGATGACTGTGGTGGCGCCGGAGGTCCGCAGCCAGTCGGCGGCGCGCTCTCCCAGCAGCTGCTGCACCGCGAGGTCGTTGGGGTGCAGCCGACCGCTGAGCCGGGCGACGGGGATGTCCAGGCTGTCGGTCACCGAGGGGTCGAGCCGGACGCGCGAGTCAGCCGAGGTCACCTCCTGCGCTGGACCGACCACCCGCTGCATCCTCGGCAG
>DATEWO010000377.1:0-9088 GCA_035257925.1 Propionibacteriaceae bacterium
CTTCATACGGAACATTGCGACTGCTCGGGCCTTGATCAAGCAGCCCGGAAACGTTGGCTCGGTGATCATCACCAGGGCATCGAGGGGATCGCCGTCCTGGCCGAGAGTTCCCTCGATGAAGCCGTAGTCAGCCGGATACTGCGTCGATGTGAACAATGTACGATCCAGCCGGATGCGGCCGGTGTCATGATCAACCTCGTACTTGTTCTTATGGCCTTTGGGAATCTCAACCGTGACATCGAAGGTCAAATCACTGAGCGGCTTCTGACCTCGCTCGCCATTGGGTGCGGTCACGTGACCTCCTTAGGATGAGCACTGACTCTTGCGAGTGCACAGCAGTAACTGTCCGGCGGCTTGAGCCTAGCGTGAAGGAGGTGTGGATAACCCTTGGGTCCCAAGCGGATTGCCGTGATCGTGGTCGCGGTCATTGCGGTAATCGGTGTGGTCACGAGCGTGATCGCCGTGGCCGTTGCCGCGCGGCCGCGAGAGAACCGCTTCGCCATTGGTACCCAAACCAGCCACAGCTCGCCGATCCCCCCTGCCAGCACTCCTCCTGCTACCCCGGCAGCCGCAAGCACCAGCTCGGCCCCGGCCACGCTGACCCCTCAACAACCCGGCCTGCCCAGCCCGGTACTGGCCGCTGCCGCGCCACGGGTCGTTCCCAACACCACCGCACTGGGCAACAAGATTCGAGCGATCAAGGTCAAGGACATGACCAGCTCGTACTCCGGCTCGGTCGTCGAGGTTGGGACCGGCAAGGTGCTCTATGCCCACAACGCCAAGAGTCCGCAGATTCCGGCCTCGACCATGAAGCTGCTCACCTCCACAGCGGCGCTGTCGATCTTGGGACCTGATCACACCTTCAAGACCTCGGTGGTCAGTCCTCAGCGGGGTCAGATCATTCTGGTCGGTGGCGGGGATCCCTACCTGGCCAAGAACGGCAGCGCTGACTATCCCAGGCGGGCCACCATCACCGGCCTAGCTCGTGCCACGGCAAGCAAACTCAAGCAGGACAAGATCACAAAGGTCACCCTGGGCTACGACGCCTCCCTGTTCAGCGGGCCCGCCTGGAACCCGCGCTGGCCCAGAACGTACGGTGACTCGGTCTCGCGGACGTCGGCACTCGTGGTTGACGAGGGTCGCGTGGGCTCGCTCGCCCCGGCCCCGCGTCACCAAGACCCGGCCAAGCAAGCCGCCACTGCCTTCTCCGCGGCGCTGTCCAAGCAGGGGATCAAGGTCAGCACCATGCAGCGGGCGCGGGCGCCGAAGTCGGCGCAGGTCGTTGCCAGTGCCTCCTCGATGCGCTTGGAGCGCATCGTCGAGCACGTGCTCATGATCAGCGATAACGACGCGGCGGAGGTGCTGTTCCGCCACGCAGCTATTGGCGCCGGGAAGGCGGGGTCGATCGCCGAAGCGGCCAAAGTCGTACGGTCAGAGCTCACCAAGCTCGGCATCTGGGGTCCCGGCATGGCCATCAGCGACGGCAGCGGCCTGGCCCGCCAGACCAGAGTGCCAGCCGATGCGATGGTCAAGATGCTGCGGCTGGCCGCTGGCAGGCAGCATCCCGAGTTACGTGCGGTCATCACTGGCTTGCCGGTGGCCGGCGTCGAGGGCAGCTTGCGGATTAGATATTTCGACGATCAGAGCCTGGCCGGACGTGGCGTGGTACGCGGCAAGACCGGAACTCTCAACAAGGTGCGCGCTCGGGCGGGGTTGGTACGTACCACCGACGGCTCGCTGCTGGTCTACGCCTTCTTGATCAACAAGCCGAAGAACGAATACAACGCCGTGGTCTGGCTAGATCGCGTCACAACCGCAATTAGCACCTGCGGGTGTCGCTAGCCCGTTTCCGCGAGGGGCCCGCACATAGACTCGCCCGCATGACAACCTCGATGGTCGACTGGACCGTTGCGCTGAACACGGCTACCAAGCTGGTCAAGCCCGGCCCTGAGATCTCCCGCGAAGGCGCATCGGCCGTCGTCGCTGAGCTGCGCAGCTTCGCCGACCGAGCGGAGGCCTACGTCCGCGAAGTAACGGGAATGGAAGCTGACAGCGGTACCGCTCCGGTGCTGGTTGTCGACCGGCCTCGCTGGATTCAGGCAAACCTGGACGGCTTCCGCCAGATCCTCGGGCCGCTCAACGCCAAGATGATCGAGCGGATGAAGCAGTCGAACCCAACCGTTGCCGCCATCGGCCCCCGCATCACGGGCGTCGAAGTGGGCGCGCTGCTCAGCTATCTGTCATCGAAAGTCCTCGGTCAGTTCGACCCCTTCTTCCCGGGAGCCGATTCCAACGCGCCTGGCGGTCGCTTGCTCCTCGTTGCACCCAACATCGTCTCCATCGAGCGCGAGCTCGATGTCGAGCCTGCTGACTTCAGGCTCTGGGTCTGCCTGCACGAGGAAACCCATCGAGTGCAGTTTGCAGCCGTTCCCTGGCTTCGTGGTTATCTCAACGGTCAGATCGCCCAGATCGTCGACTCGGCCGAGCTCGACCCGGCGATCGTGGCCCAGATGTTGCGGGACGCGCTCCGGCGCGTCATTGAGGCGGTAACACAGAACCAAGAGGTGTCGATCATCGACTTGGTTCAAACGCCGGCCCAGCGCGAAACCGTCGATCGGGTCACTGCGGTGATGTCGCTGCTTGAGGGTCACGCAGATGTCGTCATGGACGGCGTTGGCCCAGAAGTCATTCCTACCGTGGAGACCATCCGGGCGAAGTTCACCGTACGCCGCCAGGGCCAGGGATTTGACAAGATCATCCGCAAGTTGCTGGGTCTGGACGCCAAGATGCGTCAATATCGCGACGGCGCCACTTTCTGCCGCACGGTGATGGATGAAGTGGGCATGTCGGGCCTGAACAAGGTGTGGACCTCGCCGGAGACCCTGCCCACCGCTGCAGAGATCACCAACCCGAGGCTCTGGCTGACGCGGATGCACCCTGAGCTGACTACCGGCTGAAGCTGAAATATCGGTGGGTTATCGCGAGCTCGGCCCGGCCGGCCTGGCGGTCGTCCAAGCAGTTGACGGAGCGCTGACCAGCCAGGACACGCACCTCCTCGTCGCCTGCTCAGGCGGCGCTGACTCGCTCGCACTCGCCTTTGCTGCTCGCTACGTAGCGATTCGCCGCTACCTCGAATACGCCGCAGTGGTGATTGATCATGGGCTGCAGGACGGATCAGCCGAGGTTGCCGCGCGCGTCCGGCAGCAACTCGACCGGCTTGGGTACACCGACGTGACTGTCGCCACCGTTGAGGTGGACCAGGAGGCCACTGTGGGGCCGGAAGCTGCAGCGCGCCACGCTCGATACCAAGCCCTCGACGCCGAGGCTCGAGCGCGCTCCGCCACCGTGCTGCTCGGTCACACCATCGACGACCAGGCGGAGACGGTGCTGCTGGGCCTGGCTCGTGGATCGGGCGGCAGATCGCTGGCCGGGATGGCACCTCGAGCCGGCCATCTACTGCGGCCATTCCTACACCTCCGCCGGGCAACCACCGAGCAGGCGTGCGCTGAGCTCGGGCTCGACCCCTGGCAGGACCCACACAATATGGATCGTCGATTTACCCGGGTCCGGGTACGCGAGAGTGTGCTGCCCACGCTGGAGACCGAGCTAGGTCCCGGCGTTGCCGAAGCTTTGGCACGGACCGCGGAGTTGCTCCGCGACGACACTGAGCTGCTCGATCGGCTTGCCGCGGACGCGTACCGCACAGCGGAAGGGCTTGGCGGCACGGACACTTTGGATTGTGCGGCTTTGGAATCTCAGCCGCCTGCGCTGCGCCGCCGGATCCTCCGTCTGTGGCTTCTTGCACACGGAATCGGCGACCTCACGCTGCGGCATATCGGCGCCGTGGAGTCCTTGGTGATCGACTGGCATGGCCAGAAATCCATCCAGGTGCCTGGGGCAACTGTCACGCGTAACGCGGGACGGCTGTCTGTGGGATGAACTGCCGGGAACAGCGCATCTGGCCGGTCTTCGGGACCGCTGATCCTGTGGCAGGCTGAGGCCCGTGGACGACACCCAGCTCAATGGTGATTTGACCCGCGTCCTCGTTACCAAAGAGGAACTTGCCAGCCGTATCACCGAGCTCGCCGCCGAGATCGATCGTGAATACGCAGGCAAGGACCTGCTGCTCGTTGGCGTGCTCAATGGAGCGATCATGGTGATGGCTGACCTCTCCCGCGCGCTCACGATCCACTGCCGGATGGATTGGATGGCGGTGTCTTCATACGGGTCGGGTAGCAAGTCCTCGGGCGTGGTACGGATCCTCAAGGATCTCAGCACCGACGTGACTGGGGTGCACGTGCTGCTGGTCGAAGACATCATCGACACCGGGCTGACCCTGTCCTACCTGGTCACCAACCTGCGCTCCCGGGGACCTGCCAGTCTGAAGGTGCTGACGGTGTTCAGAAAGCCCGAAGCCGCGCGGAATCCGGTCGAGATCGCCTATGTCGGATTCGACATTCCCAATGAGTTTGTGGTCGGCTACGGCCTGGATTACGACGGGCTCTATCGCAACCTGACCTCGGTAGGCGCTCTCTCACCCCACGTTTACAGCTGAGCCAGTCTGGTACTCGACTGCCTCTGCAGTGGGTTGCTCCACCTGTCGGAACCTACGTGTACGTAGGTTGCTGTCGGTGTGCATGGGTTGCAAAGTATGCAGACGGGAGGGAACCTACGTACACGTAGGTTTCCGACAAACAGCGATACGCGCTCTGGAGCAGATCGGAAGCACAGCCGGGCGTCACGAGATACATGCCCGCCAGCTTGGACGCGAACGATAGCCTTGGCAGGAGGATCTCCCAGATCCCCATACCCCCACTAGGCAGGTTATGAACCTACGACGGATATTCCGCTCGCCGCTGACGTGGATCGTCCTCGCGGTGATCGCGATCGGTCTGCTGATCGACTTCAGTCAGCGCGTGACTAGCGGATATAAGGAAGCGCCTACCTCTCAGGTGGTCTCGATCATCAACGGCAACGAGCCGTTGAGCGAGGTCATCTTGATCGACAAAGAACAAGAAATCCGCGTCACGCTGAAGGACGCGAACAAGACCGGCTACAAGGCAACCTGGGTTGGCAATCAGAGTGACCAGCTGATCACCCGTCTCGATCAAAGGGTGGCAGAGAAGACCCTGGATCAGTGGAAGGGCGAGAACGCCACCCCGGGCTTCTTCAGCTCCCTACTGGGCACCCTGATTCCGTTCATCATCATCGGCGTGCTGTTCTTCTTCCTGCTGAACTCGGTGCAAGGTGGCGGCAGCCGGGTCATGCAGTTCGGCAAGTCAAAGGCCAAGATCGCCAACAAGGACACGCCGAAGACCACCTTCCGCGACGTCGCCGGATGTGAAGAGGCGATCGAGGAGCTGGAGGAGATCAAGGAGTTCCTCGCCGAGCCGGCGAAGTTCCAGGCTGTCGGCGCCAAGATTCCCAAGGGCGTATTGCTCTATGGCCAGCCCGGCACCGGTAAGACACTGCTCGCCAGAGCTGTCGCCGGTGAGGCAGGAGTGCCTTTCTACTCCATCTCAGGGTCTGACTTTGTGGAGATGTTCGTCGGCGTCGGTGCGTCCCGCGTTCGCGATCTGTTCGAGCAGGCCAAGGAGAACGCGCCCGCGATCGTCTTCATCGACGAGATCGACGCCGTCGGCCGGCATCGTGGTGCCGGCATGGGCGGCGGACACGACGAGCGCGAGCAGACTCTGAACCAGCTGCTGGTTGAGATGGACGGCTTTGACGTACGTGGCGGGGTGATCCTCATCGCGGCAACCAACCGACCCGACGTATTGGACCCAGCGCTGCTCCGCCCCGGCCGGTTCGACCGGCAGATCGTGGTCGACACGCCCGACCTGAAGGGACGCTTCGAAATCTTGAAGGTGCACGCCGAGGGCAAGCCAATGGCCCCGGATGTTGACCTGGAAGGCGTGGCGCGGCGTACCCCTGGGTTCACCGGCGCCGATCTGGCCAATGTGCTGAACGAGGCCGCGCTGCTCACCGCGCGGCAGAACGCGCGGATGATCACCGACGAATACCTCGACGAGGCGATCGACCGGGTGGTCGCCGGTCCGCAGAAGCGCAGCCGGCTGATGAACGACAAGGAAAAGCTGGTGACCGCCTATCACGAGGGCGGCCACGCCCTGGTTGCTGCGGCGCTGCCTGGCACCGACCCCGTACAGAAGGTGACCATCCTGCCGCGCGGCCGGGCGCTCGGCTACACCATGGTGCTGCCGGAGACGGACAAGTACGCCAACACCCGCGCGGAGCTGCTGGACCAGCTGGCGTACATGATGGGCGGCCGAGCGGCGGAGGAACTGGTCTTCCATGACCCGACCACCGGAGCCAGCAACGACATCGAGAAGGCAACGACCCTGGCGCGCGCCATGGTCACCCAATACGGGATGACCGAGCGACTTGGCGCGATCAAGCTCGGATCCGGCGACGCCGAACCCTTCCTGGGCCGCGACATCGGCCACGGGCGCGACTACTCCGAGGAAGTCGCCGCGATCGTCGACGAAGAGGTCTCCAAGCTGATCAGCAACGCCCACCAGGAGGCGTTCGACATCCTCAATGAGAACCGGGATGTCCTCGATGACCTGGTGCGCGCGCTGTTTGAGAAGGAGACCCTGGATCGGGAGGAAGTGGCCGCGGTCTTCCAACCGCTCCGGCTGTGGCCGAAGCGACCCGCTTGGACCGGTTCCGATGAGCGTGTTCCCTCGACCATCCCGCCGGTAACCCCGCCGCCGCCGTCGGTCAATGGTCAGGGTGGGAACGGTCAGGCTGGCAGCGGTCAACCCAGCCCCGGCCACGAGGTCCCCGCTGGCGGCACTGCACAACCGCCGGGGCATCAGCCGGTACCGTCGCAGCTGCCAACCACCGGTGATCCCGACCCGCAGCCCCAAAGAGGCCCGGACTTTCGGTGACGGAGCTGGACGAAGCCGCCGACATTAGTCGTGACGGCGCTGGCAGTATGACGGGGATCGACCCGATCCACTTCCCCGAGCGGGTCGGAGAGTTCGATCATGACCGGATCGTCGCTGCGGTGCGCGAGATCCTGATCGGAATCGGTGAGGACCCGGATCGCGACGGTCTGCGGGACACTCCGGAGCGGGTCGCACGGGCGTACGCCGAGATGTTCGGCGGGCTGAGACAGAATCCGGAGAAGGTCCTCGCCACCGTCTTCGACCTCGGCCACGACGAGTTGGTCCTGGTCAAGGACATCGAGGTCTGGAGCGTCTGCGAACACCACCTGGTGCCCTTCACCGGGGTTGCCCACGTCGGCTACATCCCCAACCGAGAGGGCAAGATCACCGGGCTGAGCAAGCTGGCTCGCCTGGTTGACATTTACGCCAAACGCCCCCAGGTGCAGGAGCGGCTGACGACCCAGATCGCCGACGCGATCAACCAGATCCTGGAACCGCGCGGAGTGATCGTAGTGATCGAGTGCGAGCACCTCTGCATGACCATGCGTGGCGTCCGTAAGCCAGGCTCCAAGACCATCACCAGCGCGGTACGCGGTCAGCTGCGCAACGCTGCCACTCGCGCCGAGGCCATGGGCCTCATCACCAGCTGACTCTCCGCGCGCCCGCCCTCTCTTGCGAAACCGGTCAGAAACCACAGGAATCTCGGCAAAACGGTGTTGTTACTGACCGGTTTCTGACAGAAGTGCCGGTGGGGCCCGAGCAGGATCTACTTGACGGATTTCTTCTTGGCAGTCCAGGTATTGCAGCGACCGAAGTCGGCCGAATCCAGACCACGATTGAGCCAGCGAATCTGAGCCGCGCTACTGCCGTGGTCGGGCTTACGACTCTCCGGCGGGTCCTCGTCACCGGTATAGGCGTGCCAAAGGCTGAGCTCGTAGTGATCGCTGCTGCTGAGCCGGATCGATCGAGCGGTCAGAGCCAGGAAGATGCCTTCGAAACACTGAGCCTGGAGTTCGAGGCGGCGGCTGAGCAGATACCGCTCGCTGCGGCTCTTTGTCTGGTACGAGCGCTGCGCGTATTCGCTCAGCATGCCACTTGCCGACTGCAGGTGATGGCCAAATTCGTGAGCCACTAGCCCGACGTACCCGAGTCTCGCGAACGTGTACGCCTCGGCGCCGTCGTCGCCGGTCACTGGCCAGTAGATCGTCCGGGTAATCGAGCAGTAGTAGGCGGGGGCACCCCGCTGCCCGAACCGTCCGCATGGAGTCTTGATGCTCTTGCGGTAAGCCTTGATCTTCGGCGCTGTCAGGTCGATGCCATACGCCGCCAGCGGCCTGGCAAAGGCCTTGACGAGGCAGCCGACCAGCTTCTTGCCGTACGAGGCCAGATTGGCATCCTTGAGCGGCGGCTTTGGCGAGCGGACCTTGACGTTGCAGGAGACGCGGGTATCGCCGAGATCGACGGAGTAGATGCTGTTCTTGGCCAGCGACCTGTTAAGCCGGCCGGGTGTTCCTCCGGTGCTGGATTCTGCGGTGCTGGTCGGCTCCGATGGCGAAGGAGCTGCTGCCGGACTCGTAGTCGCGGTGCCTTCGGTCGACGCAGTTCGCTGCCCCTGCGGCGGTTGCAGTCCAGGTATTTCACCGTCCGATCTGTAGCACCCGGCAGCGGTCACGACGGTGATCGTGAGTGCGAGAAACAGCAGGGCTCTTGCGCCCACGAGCAGTCGACGCCAGGACCGCGAGGGGCGGACTGGCGAGGCCTGCCCCGGCCGGAAGACGGCAAGCCGAACTGTGGGCTCTGAGTGCCCAGAGCCGTAAGGCGGAAGCGGCACGGGGGAGAGCATAAGGTGATCCGGGTGAGTCCGCTGCCCGTCGTCCCTGATCTGCCGCAGCCTGGTCGCACTCTGGTCGTGGGCGTGGTCAACGTCACGCCAGACTCCTTCTCCGATGGCGGCCAGTGGTTCGATCCGGGCGCAGCGATCACCCACGGCTTGGACTTGCTGGCCGAAGGCGCCGACATCATCGATATCGGCGGTGAGTCGACCAGGCCAGGTGCGACTCGGCCAGAGGTCTCCGAGGAGCTGCGGCGGGTGTTGCCCGTGATCCGGGAACTGGCTGCCGCCGGCGCCTGTGTCAGCATCGACACCATGCGTTCGGCCGTCGCCGCGCCTGGGATCG
>DATEWO010000378.1:0-32086 GCA_035257925.1 Propionibacteriaceae bacterium
GCTGAGCGCCTGCGCCGAGGCGTCCGGCGGCTCGCCCTCAGCCGCACCGGCCGCGTCAGAAACGTCTGCGCCAACGACGCCGTCGCCGACCGCCGACACAACCTCCCCCACGCCGTCAGCGTCGACGGCTGAGGCCCCGAAGGGCCCAAGTGTCGCCACCTCCAAAGTGCCGGTCGGCGGCGGCGTCATCTTGGAGGACGCGGATTACGTGATCACCCAACCAAGCAAGGGCCGATACAAGGCCTTCAGCAAGATCTGCACTCACCAGGGATGCCCGGTCGCATCCGTCAGCGACGGTGTCATTCACTGCAACTGCCACGGCAGTGAGTATTCGATCAAGGACGGCTCCGTCACCAACCCGCCGGCCACCAAGGGCCTTGCTGCGGCCAAGACCACTGTCTTCGAGAGCAAGGTCTATGTGACTGACTGACCCTGGTCGGAGCGTGCGGCTAGGCGTCGAGCCACGCCGTAATCAAAGGGTTGCGACCAGGTCGCTCAATCAGGATCTTGCCCGTCGGTTCGTGACCGTAGGCCGTCAAGTCGCCGAACAAGTCTCTGACCGACTCGTCGGGAGCTGTGTACGCACTGATGATCAGCCGTCCGCCCGGTTCGACGAACGCGCCGAGCAACCGGTCAACAAGATCGCCGAGCCGGCTCGGCGGCACTTGATCCTCGAGGGCGGTGACGTAGCTGAACTGGCGCGGCGGTGACCACTTCATCACCGAGCCCGTCCAGATGCGCCGCGCGGACCGTCACCAGCCGCGACATACGCCTCCTCGAGCAGCTCCCGGGTGCGTCGATCCCAGGCGTTGAGGCTGTTCAAGTCCGCGGTCATCTCGTCTCCCCGCACTGCGCGGCTACGGCATCTTGGCGCACATAGCACCACTAACTTCGTCTGCGCACCAGCTGCAGCTAATGCCGCGTCCGAGTAGCTGATGCAGAGTGGAACAACGCGGCTCCATCGTGCCCGGACTCCCACCTACGCTAGGGCCGTGGTACCTCCAGTCTCGTCTCGGTCGATGCCGGCGTATCGGCCTGCACCCGGGTCCATCCCGGACCAGCCTGGCGTGTACCGATTCTTGGATGCTGACGGTCGGGTCATCTACGTCGGGAAGGCCAAGAGCCTTCGCTCCCGGCTGAACTCCTATTTTGCCGATCCGGCCTCGCTGCTGAGCCGCACCCGATCGATGGTGAGCACGGCCACCAAGGTGGACTGGACAGTCGTGCGGAGCGAGGTCGAGGCGCTTCAGCTGGAGTACTCCTGGATCAAGGAGTTCGACCCGCGGTTCAACATCAAGTACCGCGACGACAAGTCGTATCCATGGCTGGCGGTCACGCTCTCGGAGGAGATTCCGCGGGTCATGGTTGGCCGCGGAGCCAAACGCAAGGGCACCCGATACTTCGGTCCCTATTCCCACGCCTGGGCAATCCGCGAGACGGTGGATCTGCTGCTGCGTGTCTTTCCGATGCGTTCCTGCCGGCCCGGAGTTTTCAAGAATCACAAGCAGCTCGGCCGGCCCTGCCTGCTCGGCTACATCGGGAAGTGCTCCGCGCCCTGCATTGGGCGGGTGACGGCGGAGGAGCATCGAGCCATCGTCGACGACTTCTGCCAGTTCATGTCGGGCCAGGCCGCTCCCATGATCAAGAAGCTGGAGCGGGAGATGCGCGCGGCCAGCGATGCGCTGGAGTACGAGCGCGCAGCGCGGCTGCGCGACGATATCGGTGCTCTGCAACGAGCCATGGAACGAAACGCCGTTGTCTTACGAGACGGCACTGACGCCGACGTCATTGCTTTGGCCGAAGACCCGCTGGAGGTTGCCGTACAGATCTTCCACGTACGCGGCGGGCGCGTTCGAGGCGAGCGCGGCTGGGTTGCCGACCGGTTCGACGACGGCGGCAGCGAGGAGCTGATCGAACAGTTCCTGCTGCAGCTCTACGCCGAGCCGGATCCGACCACCAACGACAAAGACGCAGTGCCACGCGAAATCTTGGTGCCGGTGCTGCCGCCATCGGCAGAGTCGCTTACCAGGATGCTTGAGGAACGACGCGGCTCACATGTCTCCATTCGGGTTCCGCAGCGCGGCGACAAGCGGGCACTGATGGAGACTGTCGCCCGCAATGCCAGTGAGATCTTGATCAAGCACAAGACCACCCGCGCTGGCGATCTGTCGACTCGCAACCGTGCACTGGAAGAGATCCAGGATGCGTTGGAGCTGCCGACCGCGCCGCTACGGATCGAGTGCTACGACATCTCCAACCTGCAAGGCACCGAAGTAGTCGGCTCCATGGTGGTGTTCGAGGACGGGCTGCCGCGGAAGAGTGAGTACCGGCGGTTCATCATTCGGCAGGTCGAAGGGCAGAACGATGTCGCCGCCATCCACGAGGTGATCACTCGCCGGTTCCGGCGACTCATCGATGATCGTGCCGCGATGACCAAGCAGGCAGTGCACGGGCTGCCCGACGGCGACGGAGCCGATGAGGGGCCACTGCTGGTCGACCCGACAACTGGTGCGCCTCGCAAGTTCGCGTACGCACCATCACTGGTGGTGGTAGACGGCGGCCCACCTCAGGTGGCGGCGGCCGCCAAGGCCCTCCACGAGCTTGGCATCGACGACATCGCCTTGTGTGGCCTGGCCAAGCGGTTGGAGGAAGTGTGGCTTCCCGACATCGAAGAACCTGTGATCTTGCCACGAACTAGCGAGGGCCTCTACCTGCTGCAACGGTTACGGGACGAGGCGCACCGCTTCGCAATCACCCATCACCGGGCCCGACGCAGCAAGTCGATGGTTGAATCCCTCCTCGATCAGGTGCCCGGCCTCGGCGACGTCCGGCGTAAGGCTTTGATCAGCTACTTCGGATCACTCAAGAAGCTGCGTGCCGCCACAGTCGAAGAGATTGCCGCGGTGCCCGGTTTCGGCCCCAAGACAGCACTCGCCATTAAGGAGGCGCTGCAGCAGGCTCCGCAACCAGAGGCTATCGACATGGCCACCGGTGAGGTGCTTGACGGTGTCTAATTGCTCCGCTGGCTGCGCTCGCTCCGCGCGGATCCGGGGTATACGGGAATAATCAGCTTTGTGAACAGCCCCAGCCCTAAGGGACAGCTCGACGCCGAGAGCCCGACCAAGCCGCTTCGGCTGGTCGTCGTCAGCGGCATGTCAGGTGCGGGGCGTTCTACGGCGGCGCACAGCCTGGAGGATCTTGGCTGGTACGTGGTGGACAACCTTCCCCCGAGTGTGTTGCCTGAGGTCTGCCGGCAGGCCCGGGAGATCAACCTGACCCGGCTCGCGGTGGTACTTGACGTGCGCACCCGGGGCTTCTTCGAGCAGCTCCCATCGATGTTCACCGAACTTGCAGCCATTGGCACGATGCCTGAGATCTTGTTCTTGGAGGCGGCCGACGACGTCATCGTGCGACGTCAGGAGTCCGTACGCCGGCCGCATCCGCTGCAGGGCGACGGTCGGTTGCTGGATGGTATCGGTAGGGAGCGGGAGAGTCTGGCGACGCTGCGTGCGGCGGCCGACCTGGTGATCGACACCTCCTCGCTGAACATCCACCAGCTGAGTTCCCGGGTCGCCCATGCGTACGGCGGTAGCAACGATGATCAGCTGCGGGTGACGCTACTGTCCTTCGGCTTCAAGTACGGCGTCCCGGTGGATGCTGACATGATCTTCGACGTGCGCTTCCTGCCGAATCCGCACTGGATACCGGAGCTGCGTCCACAGACCGGTCTCAGCAAACCGGTGAGCGACTATGTGCTCGGACAACCAGGCGCCGAACCTTTCCTGGCTTCCATGCAGGACCTCATGGCAGTGGTGTCAGTGGGTTACATGGCGGAGGGCAAACGGTTCGCCACGCTGGCCATCGGCTGTACCGGTGGCAAACATCGGAGCTCCGCCATAGCAGAGGAGTTCGCGCGCCGACTCCGTGTCACCGGCCTACCGACCACCGTTCTCCATCGCGATTTGGGACGAGAGTGAGCTCCCGCGATCTGGCGCATATCTTCACGTCGAGCTCGCTGGGCCCGACACTTCCCACTGTGGTCGCGTTCGGCGGCGGCCACGGACTCGCTTCCTCACTGACCGCTCTACGACGCGTAACCGATCATCTCTCGGCGATCGTCACCGTCGCAGACGACGGCGGCTCCTCGGGTCGACTGCGGCGGGAGCTGGACTGCTTGCCTCCGGGCGATCTTCGGATGGCGCTGGCCGCGCTGTGCGGCGATGACGAGTCTGGCCGTACCTGGGCCGATGTGCTGCAGTATCGGTTCAGCAGCGCCGGCCCTCTGGATGATCACGCCATCGGCAATCTGCTCATTGTCGGGCTGTGGGAGCGGCTCGGCGATCCGGTGGCAGGCCTCGACATGGTGGCCAAGCTTCTCGGCGCGAAGGGCCGGGTACTGCCGATGGCCTCCGTGCCGCTGGATATTGCCGCCGAGGTGATTGGGCTGGAGCCTGACAGGCCGGACGAGGTTTCGGTGATCCGCGGGCAGGCTCAGGTTGCGAAGACCGTGGGAGAGGTGTGCTCGGTACGGCTCATCCCGCAGGATCCACCCGCCTGTCCTGAGTCCATCGACGTTGTGCTGGAGGCGGACTGGATCGTGCTGGGACCCGGCTCCTGGTTTACCTCGGTGATTCCGCATCTGCTCGTGCCCAAGCTCGCGGAAGCGATTCACACCACCGCGGCGCGGCGCATCCTGACTCTGAACCTGGAGCCCGCCGGCGAGACTGCAGGATTCTCCGCGGCCAAGCACATCGAGCTGCTTGCCGACCATGCGCCAGATCTGCGGCTTGATGTCGTCCTCGCCGACAGCGGTTTCGCCTCAGACGACCCGCATCTGGCAGCGCGTGCCGACTCATTGGGGGCTCGTCTGGTTGTCGCCGACCTCGCTGCCCGCGACGGCTCGCCGCGACACGACCCGCTCCGCTTGGCCTCGGCCTACGCCGAGATCTTGGGCGTTTAGGCACCCTCCTCTGGGCAAAGCGCCAAGTTGGGAGGGCGAGCTGTGTAATCATTCAGCAATGGCCATGACCGCATTGGTGAAGTCGGAACTTGCGACCATCAAGGTCACCAAGCCCTGCGACCGCAAGTCGGAGGTCGCCGCAACGCTGAGGTTCGCAGGCGGGCTGCATATTGTCAGCGGTCGCATCGTGATTGAGGCGGAGCTCGATACTGGCGCCGCTGCGCGTCGGCTGAGGACCGATATCAGCGAGGTCTTCGGCCACCCGAGCGAACTGGTCATCGTGAACGGCTCTGGTATCAGGCGAGGCACGCATTACGTGGTGCGCGTGATCAAGGACGGCGAGGCGCTGGCGCGCCAGACTGGCCTGATCGACTCGCACGGCCGGCCAGCACGCGGTCTGCCAGCCCAGGTTGTCAGCGGCGGCCTCTGCGACTGCGTGGCGGCCTGGCGCGGAGCATTCTTGGCACACGGATCGCTGACTGAGCCCGGTCGCTCTATGGCGCTCGAGGTGACCTGCCCAGGGCCGGAAGCTGCACTTGCGCTGGTTGGTGCCGCCCGCAGACTGGGGATTCCCTCTAAAGCGCGCGAGGTGCGAAACGTCGATCGGGTCGTGGTCCGCGACGGTGATGCCATCGCAGCACTGCTGACTCGACTCGGAGCGCACGAATCGCTGCTGGTCTGGGAGGAGCGGCGGATGCGCCGCGAGGTGCGAGCCTCGGCGAACCGGTTGGCGAATTTCGATGATGCCAACTTGCGGCGCTCGGCTCGGGCCGCGGTGGCGGCGGGCGCCCGAGTGGAGCGGGCACTGGAGATCCTCGGTGACGACGTGCCTGACCATCTCAGAGCCGCCGGTCTGCTGCGCATCGAGAACAAGCAGGCCAGCCTGGAGGAGCTGGGTCAGATGCACGATCCGCCACTGACCAAGGATGCGGTGGCGGGGAGGATCCGGCGGCTGCTGGCTACGGCTGACAAGCGGGCCGCGGAGCTTGGCATACCCAACACCGAGGCCAGCTTGAGCGCCGAGATGCTGGACGAGGAGTAGGCGTCACCCGCACAGCCCGTCATAGTCGTTGCAGACCACCAGGAAAACCGGCTGTGCAGCGCACCGTCGAAGTTCGTTAAGGTGGTCTCTGGTCCTGTTGCCGTGGGCCTTTGAAGCCGAAGGAGATCGTGTCATGACCGTCCGTGTTGGTATCAACGGATTCGGCCGCATTGGTCGAAATTTCTACCGCGCGCTACTTGCCTCGGGTGCCGACATCGACGTGGTCGCCTTCAACGACCTGTTCGATGACGACACCCAGGCGCACTTGCTGAAATACGACTCAATTCTCGGTCGGCTCGACCTGCCGGTGGAGGTTGTCGAGGGAGGAGTCAAAGTAGGTGACAAGGTGGTCAAGTCCTACGCCGAGCGTGACCCGGCCGCCCTGCCGTGGGGTGAGATCGGTGCGGACGTCGTCATCGAGTCCACCGGTTTCTTCACAGACGCGACGAAGGCCAAGGCTCACCTCGATGCCGGTGCCAAGAAGGTGATCATCTCCGCGCCGGCCAAGAACGAGGACTGGACCGTGGTCATGGGCGTCAACGATGGCGACTACGACCCGGCGAAGCACAACATCATCTCCAACGCTTCGTGCACCACCAACTGCCTTGCGCCGATGGCCAAGGCGCTCGACGACGGTCTGGGAATCGTCAAGGGCCTGATGACGACCATCCACGCGTATACGCAGGACCAGAACCTGCAGGATGGCCCGCACAAGGACCTGCGTCGCGCTCGCGCCGCCGCTCTCAACATCGTGCCAACCTCGACGGGTGCGGCAAAGGCGATTGGCCTGGTGCTGCCACAACTGAAGGGCAAGCTTGACGGCTACGCCTTGCGGGTTCCGGTTCCGACTGGCTCTGCGACCGACCTCTCCATCGAGGCTCCGCGCGAGACCTCGATCGAGGAGGTCAACGGCATCATGCAGGCGGCTGCGGACGGTCCGCTGAAGGGATACCTGAGATACAGCACCGACCCCATCGTGTCCAGCGACATCGTGACCGATCCAAGTTCCTGCATCTTCGACTCACCGCTCACTAAGGTGATCGGCAATCAGGTCAAAGTTGTCGGCTGGTACGACAACGAGTGGGGATATTCCAACCGCCTGGTCGATCTGGTCGGCTTGCTCGGCGAGTCCCTCTGAAGCTCAATCGGCTGCCGGTATCCCACGCTGCGTGGGATACCGGTGCTGTGCACGGCATACAGTGCCGTACAGCGTGGGCAGGCTGGGTAGAGCTTCGCCTGTCCCGGTCGCGGCGGCATGATCAACTTGGGAAGGATCAAGCGTGAAGTCAGTTTCGGACCTTGGTGACCTCACTGGCAAGCGGGTGCTGATCCGCTGCGACCTCAACGTGCCGCTGGACGGGCAGACGATCACCGACGACGGACGGATTCGTGCCTCGCTGCCCACGCTGAACGAGCTCAGGGATCGCGGCGCCAAGATCATCGTGCTGGCACACCTGGGGCGTCCCAAGGGTGAGGTCAACCCGAAGTACTCACTGGCTCCGGTCGCCGCGCGGCTGTCTGAACTGCTGGGTGCGAAGGTACAGCTAGCGAAGGATGTGGTGGGGGAGTCGGCGCGTAGCGTCGTCGAGAGCCTCACCAACGGTGACGTGGGGATGTTGGAGAACGTCCGCTACGAGCCTGGGGAGGAGTCCAAGGACGACGCCGAACGCGGCGCGCTGGCCGACCGTTACGCCGCTTTTGGCGATGCATTCGTCTCCGATGGTTTCGGCGTCGTGCATCGCAAGCAAGCCTCTGTGTACGACGTGGCAAAGCGACTGCCGAATGCGGCCGGAGAGCTGGTGAAGGCGGAGGTCGAGGTGCTCGGGCAACTCACCGAAGCGCCCCCGCGTCCGTACGTGGTGGTGCTCGGGGGAGCGAAGGTCTCCGACAAGCTGGCCGTAATCGCCAACTTGATCAAGGTCTCGGACACTATGGTGATCGGCGGCGGCATGGCCTTCACCTTCCTCGCTTCTGAGGGCTACGAAGTGGGCAAGAGCCTGCTTGAGGCTGATCAGATCAAGACCGTACGGAGATATTTCAGTGACGCCGCTTCCGGGGGCAAACAGATCGTGCTGCCCTCCGACATCGTGGTGGCGCCAGAGGCATCCGCAGACGCGCCACCCACAGTGGTGGCTGCTGACGCGATCCCGCCGGACCAGATCGGGCTCGACATCGGCCCCGACTCGGCACGAGTGTTCGCCGGCGTGATCAGACATGCCAAGACCGTCTTCTGGAACGGGCCGATGGGCGTCGCGGAATGGGAGAGCTTCGCTGCCGGAACGAGGGCGGTGGCGCAGGCCCTCACCGAAGTGGACGGACTGACCGTAGTCGGCGGCGGTGACTCGGCAGCTGTGCTCCGCGATCTTGGTTTCCGAGACGATCAGTTCGGTCACATCTCGACTGGCGGCGGGGCAAGTCTGGAGTATCTGGAGGGCAAGGCCCTGCCAGGCTTGGCCGTTCTGGATGATGGGGAATAAGAGAATGACGCGCAGGCCGCTGATGGCCGGCAACTGGAAGATGAACCTCAACCATGTTGAGGCTGTTGGGCTTTTACAGAAGCTGACCTGGACGCTGGAGGACAAGAAGCACGACCCGGACAAGTCCGAGGTGGTCGTGCTGCCGCCGTACACCGATCTGCGGACCGTGCAGACGCTGGTGGATGGCGACCGGCTGGAGATCGGGTACGGCGCGCAGGACGTGTCAGCCTTTGACAACGGCGCCTACACCGGCGACATCTCCGCCGACATGCTAGTGAAGCTGGGTTGCCGCTACGTCGTGGTCGGGCATTCCGAGCGCCGCCGCTTCTACGGCGAGGATGACAACATCGTGAACGCCAAAACACTGAAGGCGGTTTCGCGCGGCATGGTTCCGATCGTCTGCGTCGGCGAGCGCCTCGCCATCCGGGAGCAGTTCCGGCACGTGCCGGACACGTTGCACCACGTGGAGGGCGCGCTCGTTGGTCTCACCTCGGAGCAGGTTGCGAACATGGTCATCGCGTACGAGCCGGTCTGGGCGATCGGAACCGGACGTGTGGCCACGCCCGAGGACGCCCAGGAAGTGTGTGCGGCGATCCGGGATTGGATTCGGGAGCGGCACCGCAGCGAAGTCGCCGACCGGATTCGGATCCTCTACGGCGGATCGGTCAATGCCAGGAACGTTGCCGCCTTGATGGCTCAGCCCGACATCGACGGTTGCCTCGTCGGCGCCGCTAGCCTGAATGTCGACGAGTTCTCTGCTATTGCGCGGTTTTACGAAATGCCAGTGATCTGAGCGGGCCGTAAGTCCCGCGCTGGTGGAGTTTTGACTTGTTCTCGAATCGGTGAGTTAGGCTACGTCCGTGCTCGTACCCCTGGTGACCGTGCCGATCCTGATCTTCTCCATCATCTTGGTGATCACCAGTATCGCGCTCGCGCTGTTCGTATTGATGCACAAAGGCCGCGGCGGCGGTTTGTCTGACCTCTTCGGTGGTGGGATCTCTTCCTCCCTCGGTGGATCCTCAGTCGCAGAACGAAATCTCGACCGGCTCACCGTCATCATCGGAGTGGTTTGGCTTGCGGCAATTGTGGCCCTCAACTTGCTCTACAAGTTGGGTGGCTGACTGCCAAGACCATAGGCCCGGTCATCGAAGGAAAGACTGACTCATCCACAGCTAGGAAGGGCGAGGGAGCGGAACGTGGCTGGTGGAAGTGCCATTCGTGGTAGCCGGGTGGGCGCTGGTCCGATGGGCGAGGCAGAGCGGGGCGATACCGCGCCGCGGAACTACGTCTCGTACTTCTGCGCGCACGGTCATGAGACGCGGCCCGCATTTGCTGCAGATGCCACCATTCCGGACGCCTGGGACTGCCCGACGTGCGGCTTGCCAGCGAACCTCGACTCCTTGAATCCACCTCCCCCGCCGAAGATCGAGCCGTACAAGACCCATCTCGCCTACGTCAAGGAACGTCGTACCGACAAAGAGGCGGCCGACATCCTCACCGAGGCGCTGCAAGCTCTCCGGGCGCGGCGCGAACGCGGTGAGGTCATCTATTGATTTGGAGCTGCTCGCGCATCGCGCGCGTGGGTCCGCCTACTTCGTCATCGCATGCAGAGGAAAAAGCGCCTCTGCTCCCTCCTCCTCAGCACGGCGGGCGCGCGATTTCCGACGCTCGCAGCTGATTGAAGCTTCTGCATATGACTGGCTATTGCGCGATGATCCGGCATGCGAGTCCGGCTGATGCGCCGGCAATCGTGGCTGCGTACGACTGGCTGTTGGCGCCTCCAGGCATACCGCCGCCTGACTGGTCTCCAGCCATCGCGGTTGATCGGCTCAAGGCCACCATGGCCGATGATCGGGGCGCTGTCCTGGTTGCTGATGACAACGACACAATCGTCGGGTTCGCGACGGTCTATCTCGACATCGTCTCTGTGAGGTTCGGGCAGCGAGCCTGGGTCGAGGATCTGGCGGTAGCGCCACATCGTCGCTCCAGCGGGATTGGCAAGTCGTTGCTGGATGCGGCCAAAAACTGGGCTCGCGACCATGGCGCCGCCCGGCTCGAACTGGAGTCCGGATCGGCCCGGGTCGATGCCCATCGTTTCTACGAACGCGAGCGTCCGGACGGCTGGTCCCGATCTTTCAGATGGACGCTGTAACGGTCCCGATCTTTCAGATGGACGCTGTAACGCCTGGACTAGATTCGCCCGCGCTGTTGCAGATCGGCGGGCAACTCCGCTGCCGCGTCTCGATCCATCAACCAAAGCGTGCGCTCCACCCCGGAGACTCCCGCGGCCGGTACCTGCACGGGACCCGCACCGAGCAGCGCCATCTTTGCCGCAGCGGCCTTGTCGGTGCCGCTCACCACGAACCAGACCTCCTGAGACCGATTGATCACCGGCAGGGTGAGGCTGATCCGCTCCGGCGGCGGTTTTGGTGAGGATCGTACGGCGATCACGGCACCTTCGGCGTACACAGAAGGATGCTCAGGGAAGATCGAAGCAACGTGGCCGTCGGGTCCCATGCCGAGCAGACAGATGTCGAAGGCGACATCGTCCAGCTCTCGCGCGTACGCCTCGGCGGCCTGATCAAGATCGAGGTCGCCGTCGCTCGCGGGCATCTCATGGACTCGGTCAGGGTTCAGCCCGAGCGGTGTCGCAAGCAAGTCAAGAGCCTGCTTGGCGTTCCGGTCTGGATGATCAGCGGGTACAAAACGTTCGTCGCCCCACCAGAGCTCGACTCGCGACCAGTCAACGGCGGAGTTCGTGCCTTCGTCCGCAAGTTTCTGGTAAGCCCGGGTGGCGATCCGACCGCCGGTGAGCGCAAGCTGCGGAATCCTGAAGTCCCGTTGAATCTCGGTGAGCCTTGCCATGAGGCGCGCCGCCAGCGCCTCCGCCACATCATCCGGCCCGGCATGGAGCAAGACCTCGGGGCTGGTGGTGACCATCTACCGGCTACCTGCCGTCTGTTCGGCCACCTTGCGTTTGCGATCCGCCTTCTTTCCACCAGTCTTCTTGCCGGATGCATTCTTGGCGGATGCCTTCTTGGCGAAGGACTCCCTGCGGGTGGTCCCGGCACCGTCCAGCAGTGACTTGACCACCCGTTCGTAGACATCATCTGCGTCCATTCGGCGCAGCTCCTCAGAGATCAGTTCGGTGTAGTCCCGTCGCTTCAGGGCGACGAGCCGCTCTGGCTGCCCCGGTACCGCGTAGTAGGCCAGCAGACCGTCGGGCCGAGTGATCGCGATGTCGCCGGCTGCGGTAGTCATACGCACTGCGGTCAGACCTGGCCCATTGCTGATCTTGCGGGTCACCTCGACCTTCAGCCTGGATTGCAGCCAGGCTGCCAGCAGGTCGGCTGAGGGATTTCCCTTGTCCGCCTCGATGAGTACGGACTTGATCTTGGCCGGATACTGGTCCAGTGCGGCGGCCAGCAAGGCCCGCCACGGTGTCAGTCGGGTCCAGCTCAGGTCGGTGTCGCCGGGGGTGTAGTCCCGGGCCCGGGCCTTCAGTGTCAAGAGCGGGCGGGGTGAGGCCGCTGCGTCAGTCAGCCGGCGCATCGCCAGCTGTGCCAGCTCGTCGCCAGCCTGGTTGTTCGGCGCCTTGCCGGGCCACCAGATCACGACGGGGGAGTCGGGCAGCAGCAATGGTCGGATCACCGAGGCTGGATGGGACGCCACCGCGCCGCGCATCCTGATCACGACAACCTCGCCCGGTGTTCCTTCGCCGAGGTGCACGTCTGCATCCAGCCCGGCGCTCCGTCCAGGAGCAGTGACCACCAGCAAGATCCGGGACGGGTGCTCGCGGCCAGCCGCCATGCTGGCCTCCATGGCCTTCGGGTACTCGGACTCGTCGCAGACGATGATCAAGGTCAGCACCATGCCCTGGGCCGGGCTGCCCGCGCTGCGTCGGGCCCGGAGCAGTTCCGCGGAGATCTTCGCCGACGTGGTGTCGGCAAGGGGGATGATCATTATGGCCGCCTCCAGCTGAAGCCCTCCCGCGCCAGCATCAGCTCCGCGCCTTTGGGTCCCCACGATCCGGGTTCGTATGGCTCAGGCTGGTCCGGCTGACTCGCCCAGTAGTCCAAGATCGGGTCCAGGATCTCCCAGGAAAGCTCCACCTCTTCATGCTGCGGGAACAGCGGCGGGTCGCCCAGTAGTACGTCCAAGATCAACCGCTCGTACGCCTCAGGTGAGGACTCGGTGAAAGACCCGCCGTAGGCGAAGTCCATGTTCACTTCGCGGATCTCCATCTGGGTGCCCGGCACCTTGGCGCCGAAGCGCAACGTCACGCCCTCATCGGGCTGGATTCGCAGCACGATGGCGTTGTAGCCCAGCTCCTCGGTGTCGGTCTCGTCGAAGGGGAGATGCGGCGCCTGCTTGAAGCCGAGTGCGATCTCAGTCACCCGTCGCGCCAAGCGCTTGCCGGTACGCAGGTAGAAGGGCACGCCCGCCCAGCGACGGTTTTCGATGTCGAGGCGGATCGCCGCGTACGTCTCGGTCCGGGATTCGGGCGGGATCCGCTCTTCCTCCAGATAACCTTTGACCTTTTCCCCGCCAGCCCAGCCGCCCGCGTAGGCACCCCGCGCAGTGTGCAGATCCATCCGCTCCGGCGGTCGCGCCGCTGCAAGCACCTTCTGCTTTTCAGCACGGAGTTGGCTGGCCTCGAACGAGGTCGGTTCCTCCATCGCCGTCAGCGCGAGCAGTTGCAGTAGGTGGTTCTGGATGACGTCGCGGGCGATGCCGATCCCATCGAAGTAACCGGCTCGGCCGCCGATGCCGATGTCCTCGGCCATCGTGATCTGGACGTGGTCGACGTAATGGTTGTTCCACACCGGCTCGAACAGCTGATTGGCGAACCGCAACGCCATCATGTTCTGCACGGTTTCCTTGCCGAGGTAGTGGTCGATGCGAAACACCGCGGAGGCGGGGAAAACGCTGGAGACGATCCGGTTCAGTTCTCGTGCACTCTCCAGGTCGTGGCCGAACGGCTTTTCGATCACAACCCGGCTCCACCGGCCGGGATGCTCCTCGGCCAGCCCATGCGTACGCAGCTGGTCGACGACCGTCTGGAACAGCCCTGGCGGGATGGACAGGTAGAACGCGTGATTGCCACCGGTGCCTCGGGCCTCGTCGAGATCGGCGATCGTCTCGGCGAGATTGCTGAAAGCCTCCTCGTTGCCGATCTCTCCGGGCACGAACCGGATTCCTTCCGAGAGCTGCTGCCAAACCTCCTCTCGGAAGTCGGTTCGCGCATTTTCCTTGACGGCGCCATGGACGATGTCGGCAAAGTCCTGATGTCTCCAGTCGCGGCGGGCGAACCCCACCAAGGCAAACCCAGGCGGCAGCAAACCGCGGTTGGCAAGGTCGTACACCGCCGGCATCAGCTTCTTGGTCGACAGATCTCCGGTGACACCGAAGATCACGAGCACGCAAGGGCCGGCAATCCGCGGAAGTCGCCGATCATGGGCTTCACGAAGCGGGTTGGGACGCATTGCAGTGATCACGCGGCCCCCTTTCCGACGCTCGCAGCTGGTTGGCGGTGACTTTGGGCTCCGGTCAGCGAGCAGCCTTGGCGGCGTCGAGTTCCTGCTGAACGTCGACGACCAGTTCGTTCCACGACGCCTCGAACTTCTCGACGCCCTCGCGTTCCAGTACGTCGACCACGTCGTCGTAGGAGATGCCGACCCGCTCCAAGTCGTCGAGCACCTGCTGCGCCTCCGCCTTGGTGCCGCTCACCATGTCGCCGCGCACTTCGCCGTGATCGGCGAAGGCCATCATGGTCTTCTCCGGCATGGTGTTCACGGTGTTCGGAACGACGAGTTCGGTGATGTACATGGTGTCCGAGTAGTCCGGATTCTTGACCCCCGTCGAGGCCCACAGCGGCCGCTGCCGATTGGCTCCCTTGGCCTCCAGGGCCGCGAACCGCTCGCCGCTGAATTCCTCCTCATACAACGCGTAGGCGAGCCGGGCATTCGCGATGGCAGCCTTGCCGCGCAGCGCCAGCGCCTCGTCCGAGCCGATAGCCTCCAGTCGCTTGTCGATCTCTGCGTCGACTCGGGAGACGAAGAAGGAAGCCACAGATTGGATCTTGCTCAGATCATGGCCCACCTCAGCGGCCCGCTCCAGCCCGGTCAGGTAGGCGTCGATCACCTCGCGGTAACGCTCGAGGGCAAAGATCAGGGTCACGTTGACGCTCACACCCTCACCGGTTACCGAAGTAATCGATGGCAGTCCGGCCTTGGTCGCCGGTATCTTGATCAACACTTGGGGGCGGTCGACGACCTTCCACAGGTCGGTCGCCTGTGCCGTGGTGGCTTCCGTATCGTTCGCCAGATCGGGATCCACCTCGATTGAAACGCGGCCGTCGACGCCATTTGTTGCGGCGAAGGTAGCGGCCATGATGTCGCACGCGTTGCGGACGTCATCGGTGGTGATCGCCTTAATGGCGTCGTGGAGCTCGGCGTCGCGTGCTGCCAGCTCCTTGACCTGCGCGTCGTATATGTGGCCTTGGGAAAGCGCTGCAGCGAAGATCGTCGGGTTGGTGGTGACTCCGGTGACAGAGAAGTTCGACACGAGGTCAGCCAGGTTGCCCGAAGTAATGCGCTCGCGAGACAGGTCGTCAAGCCAGATGGAGACGCCGGCGTCTGCGAGGGCCTTGAGCCGTTCGTTCATGATCAGTTCTCCTGAATGAGTAGTAGTGGTGTCAGCTGCTCTCAGCTGATCGTGACGCCCGGATGGGCTTCTACGTCTGCGGGTCCCCTAGGCCCGCTGGCTGCCGGATGCGTGGGAGCCGTTGTCCCGGTCGACGCATCGAGGCTCTCTTTCGCGGCAGTGACGACCGTTTCAGGAGTGAAGCCGAACTCCTTGAACAAGACACTCGCAGCCGCGCTGGCTCCGTAGTGGTTGATGCTGATGATTCGCCCAGCGTCACCGACGAGGTCACGCCAACCGATGCCGACTCCGGCTTCGATCGAAACGCGCGCCTTGATCTCAGGCGGTATGACCGAATCCTTGTAGCCCTGGTCCTGCTCGTCGAACCACTCCCGACAAGGCAGCGACACCACTCGCGCCTTGATGCCTTGCTCGGCGAGCAGCCCTTGGGCTGCGACAACGTGCTGCACCTCCGAGCCGGTCCCCATCAAGATCACATCCGGGGTCCCGTCGCAGTCTTTGAGGATGTAGCCGCCTTTTGCTACCTCAGAAGTATCGGCGAAGCCCTCATCGCCGCGCGGGAAGATCGGCACAGCCTGCCGGGTGAGGGCCAGCCCGGCTGGCCGGTCGTTGTTTTTCAAGATCGCCGCCCAGGCGGCAGCGGTCTCGTTGGCGTCGGCCGGACGGACCACATCGAGTCCAGGGATGGCCCGTAATGCAGCGAGGTGTTCGATCGGCTGATGAGTAGGGCCATCTTCGCCCAGACCGATTGAGTCGTGAGTCCAGACGTAGATGACCGGTAGCTCCATCAGTGCCGCAAGCCGAACCGCTGGTCGCATGTAATCGCTGAAGATCAAGAAGGTGCCGCCGTACGGCCGGAGGCCCCCGTGCAGCTTGATGCCGTTGAGGATCGCACCCATAGCGTGTTCGCGGACGCCGAAGTGCAGCACCCTGCCGTAGGGGCCACCGCGAAACATCCTGCTCTGCCGGTCAGGTGGCAGGAAACTCGGCTCGCCCTCTGGGGTGGTGTTGTTGGATTCCGCTAGGTCGGCTGAGCCGCCCCAGAGCTCAGGCAGCTTGGGCACGATCGCGCTGAGCACCTTTCCAGAGGCTGCCCGGGTCGCAATGCCTTTGGGATCGGCATCCCAGCTCGGCAACACATCCTCCCAGCCAGCGCTGAGCTCATTCTTGATCAGCCGCTCGTACAGCGCCTTGCGCTCGGGATTCGCCTCAGCCCAGCTGTCGTAGGCCTGCTGCCACTCCTGCTGAGCCTGCGCTCCGCGTTCGATCAGCCTGCGCGTGTGGTTGAGCACCTCATCGGAGACGACGAAGGTCTTGTCCTCCTCGAAGCCGAGCACCTTCTTGGTTGCGGCTACTTCCTCCTCACCCAATGCGGCGCCATGGGCCTTGCCCGTTCCCTGAAGCTCAGGAGCGGGCCAGCCGATGATCGTCTTCAAGCAGATGAAGGTCGGCTTGTCGGTGACTGACTTGGCCACTTCGAGGGCGTCAGCGAGTGCAGCGACATTCTCCTGGTAGTGATGAGCATCGCCGCGGGTCCAATCGACAGTTTGCACATGCCAGCCGTACGCGGCGTAGCGGGCGGTGGTGTCCTCAGTGAGGGCGATGTTGGTGTCGTCCTCGATCGAGATCCGGTTGCTGTCATAGATCAGCGTGAGATTGCTGAGCCGCTGGGTAGCTGCCAGCGATGAGGCCTCGGAAGCGACACCTTCGGAGATGTCGCCATCTGATGCGAGGCAGTAGATGTGATGATCGAATACCGAACTGCCTCGCGGAGCATCTGGGTCGAGTAATCCACGCAACCGTCGGGCCGACATCGCCATCCCGACGGCATTGGCAACGCCTTGGCCGAGTGGCCCCGTGGTGACCTCGACGCCCTTGGTGTGGGCGTACTCCGGGTGCCCTGGAGTCTTCGATCCCCAGAATCGGTAGGACTTGATGTCGTCGAGTTCGAGCCCGAAGCCGCCGAGATAGAGCTGAATGTAGAGCGTCAGGCTGGTGTGTCCGCAGGAGAGCACGAATCGGTCTCGCCCGGGCCAGTGCGTGTCACTGGGGTTGTGCCGCATCACCTTCTGGAACAGCAGGTAGGCGACCGGTGCCAGGCTCATTGCCGTTCCTGGATGGCCATTGCCAACGTTCTGGACGGCATCGGCGGCCAGCACGCGTACGGTGTCGATGGCCTTGTAGTCGATCTCGGTCCACCCCTCCGGGAGAACCGCGTCTGAGATGTCGGTGTCGGTCACACTCACGTGCCAGAGATCCTTCCGAGACGGCTCTACGGGCTGCTGGTAGGGCAGCCCGGACAATGCGAGCCTATCGGGGGCGGGTCGGCCGGGGATATAGGGTCGGGCCGGCGAACTGAACCTTGCGCTTGAGGATCCAAGAAGTCCACGCGGTGAGTGTCAATTCCAGCGCCGGGCCCTAGACTCAGCCTCGGTGACTGCCTCTGGGGGTCGCCGGGGACCAGAGTCGCCTACACAGTGAGCGAGTACAACCTGTGACGAGCATCGACGCGCCAGGTCGGGTGGCCGCCGACAACGACCGGATAACCCGTGTTGATCTTGGCGTGAGAGCAGTTCGCCGCAGTCGTCAGCTGACCCGCGTTCGCCACGTTGCCGCCGCATATCTGGGGCTCACCAAACCTCGTATCATCGAGCTTCTGTTGGTGACCACCGTGCCGGCGATGTTTCTTGCGGCGGGTGGTGTTCCGCCCCTCAAGGTAGTGCTGACCACCATGATCGGCGGCTGCCTGGCGGCGGCAAGCGCCAACGCCTTCAACTGCGTGCTCGACCGCGATATCGACGAACGGATGCGACGTACCCGTCGTCGCCCACTGCCACGTCACGCTGTCGGTCCATTTGGTGCGACGGTATTCGGACTGATCTTGGGGATTGCTGCGACGCTGTGGCTCGGCTACCTCGTCAACTGGCTGTCTGCGGCCCTCGCGCTGGGTGCCAACGCGTTCTACATCGGGGTCTACACCCTGTGGCTGAAGCGGCGTACCCCGCAGAATATCGTCTGGGGTGGCATCGCGGGTTGCTTCCCACCGCTGATCGGCTGGACGGCGGTGACCGGCAGTCTTGCGCTCACTCCGTTCGTGATGTTTCTCATCGTGTTCTTCTGGACGCCGCCGCACACCTGGGCGCTCGCCATGCGCTACCGGGAGGACTACGCAGCGGCGAATGTGCCCATGTTGCCGGTTGTGAGATCGGCTCCCGCGGTGGCGCGACAGATCTTGATCTACTCGGTTCTGACAGTGCTGGTATCGCTTGCGCTCTGGCCAGTGGCACACACCGGCTGGCTCTATCCAGCGGTCGCAGTGATCACCGGGGTCGCACTCGTCTGGCAGTCCTGGCAGCTGCTGGCTCGTGCGCAGCGTGGCCTGACAGACGCGGCTTTGCAGCCAATGCGGCTCTTCCACTGGTCGAATTCCTACCTCGCGCTGATCTTCGTCGCTGCGGCTGTCGACACGCTGTTGCGCTGAGCACGACGACAAGCAGCTACGTTGCAGCGGCAACGAATGCCTGGAAGATGCCGTACTGCAGGGGATCGGTGTCGGCGAAGTCTTCCAGGTGCCACTGCACACCTAGATACCAGCCGTCATGATCCTCCAGCGTGACCGCCTCAATGGTGCCGTCGGCCGCGTGAGCGGCAGCCACCAGCCTGTTGCCTAGTGCGTCAACGCACTGGTGGTGCGAGCAGGAAATGGTGATCCGATCATCACTGACAACTTCCCGCAGCGGTGAGTCGTCATCCAGTTCGATGTCGTGCACAAACCGCCGATGGGTGCGGCCGACCTGCTCGGTCATGTCCTGCACCAGAGTGCCACCGAGCGCCACATTCACCACCTGGTTACCGCGGCAGATCGCGAGCAGCGGGACCTTGCCCGCGATGGCCCAGCGGGCCAGGGCGAGGTCGAAGGCATCCTGAGTTTCGTCGACGTTGTACAGCGTCGGGTGCGGTTTCTGCCCATACCAGCGTGGGGACAAGTCCCCGCCCCCAGGAAGCAGGATTGCGTCCGCCATCCAGAACCGCCGTTGCAGCGTGTCGATTTGAGGCTCCGGCAGTGCTGTGGGATGAACTACCAGAGGCTCACCACCCGCCTCCCAGACCGCCTCAAGCAGCTTGGCTGCGGCGACCTCGGCTTCGTAGCGCAGCGCGCTCGCGTCCTCCGAAAACCGCGCTGGGATGATAACCAGCGGACGGACGTGATGGATGCTCACAGATCCGCAGCGGGGTTGTGCACCGGTGGCTGCTCGGCCGTCATGTACCCAAGCCTCAGCGCCGCGAGACCGAGAGCATCAAGTTGGTGGTCGCCGCAATAGCCAGCGAAGCGCCGAGTAGGTGGAGCGCTACCAGCCAGATCGGCAGTCCCAGTTGGTATTGCGCCACGCCGATTACCGCCTGCACGATCTCGACGAGGAGTAGCAGCATTACCGCCCTGCTACGCAGCAGCACAAAGCAGATCACGGTCGCCGCGACGGTCGCATAGACCATGCTGGTGTGCAAGCGAGTGAGGAGCATCGCGTCGAGGCCGTTCCGCGGTGCATTCTGGTCGCCGGCGTGCGGCCCGCTGCCGGTCACCAAGGTGCCGAGCCAGATCGCCAGCCACATCAGCACAAAGGTGACCCGGGTGGCGGCTACGGACAAGCCCGACACAGGTGCTGGTGCGAGGTGCCAGGCCTTCCGCACCAGCCAGACCGCAAGCGCTATCAAGACCATCGACAGCAACAGGTGCAGCCCCACCACATAGGGGTTGAGCTGGGTGAGCACGGTGATACCGCCGATGACGCCCTGCAGCGGAATACCCAGCGCCAGGCCAGCCGCCAGCCAGCGCAGATCGGTGCGCGGCCTCCCATTTTCTCGAAAGAGCAGGGCACTGATGAAGGTGAGCGCCGCAGCGATGATCAACACCAGGGTGAACAGCCGGTTCCCGAACTCGATCGCCCCGTGGATCCCGAGCTCGGGATGGGAGACGTAGGAGTCCTCGGTACACCTTGGCCACGTTGGGCATCCCAGTCCGGAGCCCGTCAAACGAACCAGGCCGCCAGTCACCACAATCATGATGTTCATGACCAACGAGACGATCGACCAGCCTCGCAACGCATCCGGCCCCCGTACGACCCGGAGCACTGAGGGCAACAGTCCGCCGCTCCGAGCCGCTTCGGCGTCGGGGGGCAGCTGCTTCACGACGTCCATCGAAAGCCCTTCCACGCGGCAAGGCCAGCGGCCACGAGCCAGGCTAACAACACGACCACCGACCAGCCCAAAAGCTGTCCATTCGCGGCGGCGCGCAGCCCCTCGCCTAGTGCGGCCGTTGGCAGGGCTCCGATCAGCGGTTGCAGCACGGTGGGGTAGCGCTGAAGAGGGATGATGAGCGCTCCGCCGATGAGCAGGACCACGTAGATCAGATTGGCAAGACCCAATGTCGACTCGGCTCGAAGCCGACCTGCGAGCAGCAGCGCAAG
Organism: Propionibacteriaceae bacterium; assembly: GCA_035257925.1. Lineage (GTDB taxonomy): Bacteria > Actinomycetota > Actinomycetes > Propionibacteriales > Propionibacteriaceae > Microlunatus. The sequence continues at coordinate 20,611 of DATEWO010000378.1, forward strand.
ACACACGAACGTCGCTGTGGCCAAGATCACCAGGACCGCCGCCAGCAGCGCTGAGGAGGGCGTGAATTCAGGACGCCAGCCGAGGGCGACAGCGGCACCGGCCAAGATCACTAGCTGGCCGAACATGATCAATATCAGGGCCAGGGCCTTGCCGGCGAGCAGGCCTGGCTTGCCCAGTGGTGTCGTTGCCAGCCGCTCCAGTACTCCGTTGCGTCGCTCGAAGGCGGTGCTGATCGCTACCGACGTGAAGGCTGAGGACCACACGGCCAACGCGAGCACCGACGGCCCAAGTAGGTCAAGACTGCCGATCGAGGCGCGGGCGAACCGGCCGGCCACCAAGATCGCCAGCGGTATCACCAACGCCAGGAGTAGTTGCTCGCCATTGCGGAGGAGCAGCCGCGCCTCGATCAGCCCATGCCGGATGATCCGCTTGACGGGCGGTGCAGGTGCCGGAGCGGGGGAGAGATCCAGCCCTAAGTGGTCCGGCCCTGGGACGTCCGGCCCCGTCATGAGACCGCCCGGGCGCTGGTGTGGCTGAGAAATACGCTCTCCAGACTTCCGCCGGACTTCGTTAGCTGCCGGACGGTGCCAGAGATCGCGACGCGTCCGCGATCCACGATGAACACGTGGTCGGCGAGGGCTTCGGCCTCATCCATGGCATGCGTCGTCAACAGGGTGGCGACACCACTGGCGCGGAGCTCCCGCAGCAGCAGCCAGGTCGCGCGGCGGGCATGCGGATCCATACCGGCTGTTGGCTCATCGAGGAAAACCAGCTCAGGCCGCCCAATGAGGGCGCCGGCCAGGTTGACGGCCTGTTGCTGACCTCCCGAGAGACGCCGGTAGGGGATTCTCACGCAGTCAGCGAGCCCTAGCCGTTCGACCAGCGCTGCCACGGGCAGCGGATTGGCGTACAGACCGGCGAGATAGCGCAAGAGCTCGATCGCCTTGATCCCTGACCAGGACCCGGCGCTCTGCGGCATCAGCCCGATCCGGCCGGTCAGCATCTTGGAGCCGACTGGTAGTCCGAGCAGGCTCACTGTCCCCCTGGATGGCCGAATCAGGTCGGTACAGCAGCGGACCAGGGTGGTCTTCCCGGCACCATTGGGCCCAAGAACGGCGGTTAGCGCCCCAGCCTTCGCCTCCAGTGCAAGCCCGTCAAGAACCGCGTGGCGACCGAATTTCACCACCAAGTCGTCCACCCGCACAGCGCTGTCGGGACTGGGCACCGATGAATTCTAGACCTGGGTGATCCAGCCAAGGATGGTGTTAGGGCGGGTTGGACGGCCTACCGCGAACCCCAGTTCCACGGTGTCTGCTCCAAGGGGGCGACACCTTGCAGCGTTGTGGCACCGAAGTCCTTGACGAGGCAGAGTGGCTGAGCGCCGTCTGCGGTCAATGCCTCGACCAGCCCTCGGGAATGCGTGACCACCACAATCTGGGTGTGTGCGCTTGCGTGAGCGATCAGCCGGGCGAGCGCCGGGAGAAGATCAGCATGCAGGCTGGTTTCCGGTTCATTCAGCACCATCAGCGACGGCGGTCTCGGACTCAGCAGGGCGGCAACCAGCAGTAGAAAGCGCAGGGTTCCGTCGGAGAGCTCGGATGCACCTAGCGGTCGCAGCAGACCATGGGCGCTCAACTCGAGGTCGAAGCGGCCGCGGCTCTCGACAATTTGGAGCCGGGAACCAGGGAATGCATCGTCGATCGTGCCGTGCAAGGCGTCGACCTCCCCAATCTCGATGATCGTTTGGAGCGCGGCAGCGAGATCGCGCCCGTCCCCATCGAGCACCGGAGTCCGGGTACCGATCTGACTCTGCCGGACCGGGGCATCGGTGTCGGTTCGAAACTGGTCGTAGAACCGCCAGCTTCGGATCTGTTCGCGTACGGCCAGCAGCTCGGGCGCTCGAACCGGGTCGAGCACCTCAGTCAACACGCTCTCGTACGGTCGCAAGGTGCTCTCGAAGTTTGCCCAAGAATCGCGGCTCGCGGAGGTGCCGCGAATCTCGACCGAGGCACGTTTGCGCTTCACTAGCACGGTGGCGGGTCGCATGATCGGCCCGCTCCAGACCACTTCGCGTTTGATCTCCGGATCCAGGTTGAACGCCGACGATTCGTCTCGAGTCGGCAACCCAAGGTCGATCAGGTAGGAGAAGTCGTCGGAGGCAAAACCCAGCTGCAGGTTGACCGGTCCGGACCGTACGGTGCCTTGGACCGGATGCCGGCCGGAGCGGACCGCTGCTCCGAGGTGCTCCGGCCCCGCCCACAGGACCGACTCCAGCCCGCCCTCGCGGGCCAGTGACGAGATGACGCGACCCGAGGCGCAATCGGCCAGCAGTCGAAGTGCGCGATAGAGGCTTGACTTGCCCGTGCCGTTGGCGCCGGTGACCACGTTGAGCCGCTCCAAGGGGAAACGCAGGTCACGCAGTGATCGGTAGTTCTCGATGGCGATCGTGGTCAGCACCTGCTGATCAGCCTCCCGCGAAGATCTCATCGAGGTTGTATGTAACGGGTTCCTCCAGCTGCTCATAGGTGCAGGATCGGGGGTCACGGTCCGGTCGCCAACGATTGAACTGGGCAGTATGCCGAAACCGGTCGCCCTCCATGTGCTCGTAGCGGACCTCCACCACCAGCTCAGGTCGCAGCGGTATGAAAGAGAGATCCTTCTTCGCGTTCCAGCGGCTGAACTCCGAGCTGCGCGGCGTCCGAGTTCCCTCCTCTTGCTTGGCCCAGGCCCATGGATGATCATCGAAAGTCGTGACCAGCGGCTGCAGCTCGGCAAAGAGCTCCTTGCGCCGCGCCGCAGGGAAGGCTCCGATGACGCCAACGCTGGCCAGCTCGCCGGAGTCCTTGTAGAGACCGAGCAGGAGTGACCCGATACTGTCCGGGCCGCTCTTGTGGATTCGGTAGCCGGCGACGACGCAGTCCGCGGTGCGCGCGTGCTTGATCTTGAACATGGTGCGCTTGTCCGGCTGGTACGTGCCAGCGAGCGGCTTCGCCACCACACCGTCGAGTCCGGCGCCCTCGAATTGTGAGAACCACTGGACCGCCACATCGTGATCGCGCGTCGTAGGCGTCAGGTGAATCGGAGCCGACGCATCCGCCAGAACCTGCTCAAGAGCGACTCGACGCTGCTCGAAGGGCAGCATGGTGTAGTCGGTCTCGTCGAGGGCCAGCAGATCGAAGGTGACGAAGCGAGCGGGAGTCTGCTCAGAGAGCAACTTGACCCGGCTGGCTGCGGGATGGATCCGTTGTTGCAGCACCTCGAATTCGAGCCGGTCCCCGACCACGACGATGATCTCCCCATCGATGACACAGCGTTCCGGCAAGTTCTGTTTGATCGCCTCAACCACTTCGGGGAAGTACCGCGTCATCGGCCGCTCGTTGCGCGAGCCGATCTCGACCTCATCACCATCCCGGAAGACGATCGACCGGAAGCCGTCCCACTTGGGCTCGTACGAGAGATCGCCGCTGGGAATCTCTGAAACGGACTTCGCTAACATCGGTGCAACCGGCGGCATGACGGGCAACTGCATACCCACATTCTCACCGGTCGAGCTGACGTGACTAAGGCGAGCCTTATTTGAACGCGTTTGTTGAATTAAGGCACACTGGCGTTGTGAAAAGCTACCAGCCGGTCACCTCAGGTGCCGCTGGGGTTCCTCAGAGCGTAGAGACCGACGCCTCCACACGTCACCGAGTGGCCAGTTCCATCCTGGAGCATGGCCCCTCGACTGCCGCGGAGTTGGCGGAACGGCTGGGGTTGACCCCAGCGGCGATTCGTCGACATCTCGATGTGCTGCTCACAACCGGTCATGTCGAGGCGCGTGAGCAGCGCGTCTATGGTGCCCGCGGTCGTGGCCGCCCTGCCAAGGATTTTGTGCTGACCGACGCTGGACGTTCGGTGTTTTACACCGCCTACGACGGCATCGCTATCGAGGCGCTGGAATTTCTGGCAGTCTCGGCGGGCTCTGAGGCCGTGACCCGCTTTGCGGAGACCAGAATGGCCCGGGGAGAGAAGCGCTACCGAGATCGGATGGCAAACGCCGCACCGGGCACCACCAAGGCTCAGGCTCTCGCAGCCGCCCTCACCGAAGACGGTTACGTCGCATCCACCCTGCCGTCAGCCCTCGGGGAGCAGCTCTGCCAGCATCATTGTCCGGTGGCGCACGTCGCCGAGCGTTTTCCACAGATCTGCGAGGTTGAGACCGCTGCGTTCTCACGCCTCCTCGGTGTCCACGTACAGCGGCTCGCCACCATCGCGCACGGCGATGGTGTCTGCACGACTCATGTTCCCCATGTCCGCAGCGCCACCACCGATATGACCACTTCCGAAAGGCCATGATCATGACCCAAACTCAGGATCCCACTGTCAGCCGACCGGTTGGTACCGGCCAGACCCAAGATCAACATCTGGCTGCCCTCGGTCACTATGAGTGGGGCTGGTCGGATAGTGATGTTGCCGGAGCCTCGGCGCAGCGTGGCCTGACCCCTGAGGTGGTCGCCAATATCTCCCGGCTCAAGAACGAGCCGAAATGGATGCTTGATCTGCGGCTCAAGGGCCACCGGCTCTTTGGCCGCAAGCCGCTACCCACTTGGGGGGCCGAGCTCGGCGACATCGACTTCGACAACATCAAGTACTTCGTGCGCTCCACCGAGAAGCAGGCGACGTCCTGGGATGATCTGCCGGCCGACATCAAGAACACCTACGACAAGCTGGGTATCCCCGAGGCGGAGAAGGCACGGTTGGTGGCCGGTGTCGCCGCTCAGTACGAATCAGAGGTGGTTTACCACAAGATCAACGAAGAGCTCGAGCGCCAGGGCGTGATCTTCCTTGACACTGACACCGGGCTCAAGGAGCACGAGGACCTCTTCAGGGAGTACTTCGGCACCGTCATCCCCGTCGGGGATAACAAGTTCGCGTCCCTGAACACCGCCGTCTGGTCGGGTGGCTCGTTCATCTACGTGCCGAAGGGCGTCCACGTGGAGATCCCGCTGCAGGCCTACTTCCGGATCAACACCGAGAACATGGGCCAGTTCGAGCGGACCTTGATCATCGTCGACGAGGGCGCGTACGTGCACTACGTCGAGGGCTGCACGGCGCCGATCTACTCCTCGGACTCCTTGCACTCGGCTGTGGTGGAGATCATCGTCAAGAAGAACGCCCGCTGCCGCTACACCACGATCCAGAACTGGTCGAACAACGTCTACAACCTGGTGACCAAACGGGCCACCTGTGAAGAGGGCGCGACCATGGAATGGATCGACGGAAACATCGGATCCAAGGTCACCATGAAGTACCCGGCGGTCTACCTGATGGGAGAGCACTCTCGTGGGGAGACCCTGTCGGTTGCTTTTGCCGGCGAGGGTCAGCATCAAGACGCCGGGTCCAAGATGGTGCACTGTGCGCCGCACACCTCAAGCTCGATCATTTCTAAGTCGGTTGCTCGGGGTGGCGGGCGTACGTCGTACCGCGGGTTGGTCCAGGTGCAGGAAGGTGCTCACCACTCGGCCAGCACGGTGAAGTGTGACGCGCTCCTGGTTGACACCATCAGCCGCTCCGACACCTATCCCTACGTCGACGTACGCGAGGACGACGTGTCGATGGGCCACGAGGCGACGGTGTCCAAGGTCAGTGAAGATCAACTGTTCTACCTGAGGAGCCGAGGTCTCGGCGAGGACGAGGCGATGGCCATGATCGTGCGCGGATTTGTGGAGCCGATCGCGCGTGAGCTCCCCATGGAATACGCGCTCGAGCTCAACCGGTTGATCGAACTGCAGATGGAGGGTGCGGTCGGCTGATTGCGTCATCGCTGAACCTCACCCGTACGGAACCAGAAAGAGACCCCTCGACGTGACCCTGCTCGATCAGGCTGCCGCCCGGGTAGCCGATGCGGTGGAGACCACCCACAAGGTGGCCAGCCGGCTGCACCCGCCAGGCTCCTTCGACCTCGGCGATCATCCAGTGCCGACAGGTCGAGAAGAAGCATGGCGGTTCACGCCCCTGAAACGGCTGAAGGGCCTGCACGACGGCACCTTCGTGCCAGGCGGGCGGGGGCGCATGGAGCTTGAGGCGCCGCCGGCGGTCACCTTGGAGCTGGTGGGACGCGACGATCCTCGATTGGGCAGGATCTACGTGCCCAACGACCGCGTTGCGGCCCAGGCATGGGAGTCGTACGAGCAGGCCCGCATCCTCTCGGTGCCACCCGGCGTCGAGTTGGACCAGCCGGTGATCTTGAACGTCTTCGGCACGGGCAGCGAGGCCGCGGTGTTCAACCATCTCGTTCTGGACATCGGTGTCAATGCCCGAGCCACCATCGTGCTGCAGCATCAAGGCTCGACGGTCCGCGCCGGCAACACCGAGATCATCGTCGGTGACGGCGCCTCGCTGATGCTGGTCTCAATACAAGACTGGGACGACGACGCCGTCCATCTCGCGCACCTGCATGCGCGAGTTGGCCGCGACGCGAGCTACCGGCAGGTACTGGTGAGCCTCGGCGGTGACCTGGTCCGGATCTCCTCCTCGGTCGACTTCGGGAGTCCAGGCGGGGAGGCCGAGATGTTGGGGCTGTACTTCGCCGACGCCGGTCAACATCTCGAGCATCGGCTGTTCGTCGACCACAATGCCCCGCGCACCCGTAGCAACGTGGACTACCGGGGAGCGCTGCAGGGGCAAGGAGCACACACCGTTTGGATCGGGGACGTTTTGATCCGGAAGGTTGCCGAGGGCATCAGCACCTATGAGTCCAACAAGAACCTGGTGCTGACCGACGGGTGTCGTGCCGACTCGGTCCCGAATCTGGAGATCGAGACCGGGGAAATCGAGGGTGCCGGCCACGCGTCGACAACCGGCCGCTTCGACGATGAACAGCTGTTCTATCTACGCAGCCGGGGCATCGACGAGGCCGAGGCTCGCCGGCTGGTGGTTCATGGGTTCTTTGCCGACATCATCCGAAAAGTTGGCGTACCCGAGATCGAGAAGCGACTGCTCGAGGCGGTCGAGGCCGAGCTGGCGATCAACATAGGACTGCCGTCGTGAGCGCCCTGGTTCGCGTCTGCTCCGTCGCCGACGTAGCGCCGGAGTCCGCCATTCCCGTCGAGGTGCCTCGAAACGGCAGCCGGCTCGAGCTGGCGGTTGTGCACAGCGATGGAGCCTTCTATGCCATTGCCGACGAGTGCTCGCACGCCTCGATTCCGTTGTCGGAGGGAGATGTTGGCGACGGTGAGATCGAGTGCTATCTACATGGGTCGCGCTTCGATCTGCGCTCTGGAGAGCCGATCGGGCTGCCTGCGACGGAGCCAGTTCCGATCTACCGCTGCATCGTCGAGGGCAACGACGTTTTGGTCGATGTCTCAGCGCCCCTGGATCCAACGACTGCGGATCCCACCGTTGCACCTACCTACGCACAGGAGTTCTGATTCGTCATGTCCACTCTGGAAATTCGTGATCTTCACGTTTCGGTCGACACCGAGACGGGCCCGAAGGAGATCCTCAAAGGGGTCGACCTGACGGTCAACAGTGGCGAGATCCACGCGATCATGGGACCCAACGGTTCGGGCAAGTCGACCATGGCGTACTCCATAGCTGGTCACCCGAAGTACCACATCACCTCGGGCAGCGTGACCCTCGACGGTCAGGACCTGCTCTCGCTCACCATCGACGAACGGGCTCGGGCGGGTCTCTTCCTAGCCATGCAATATCCGGTCGAGGTGCCCGGTGTGTCAGTGTCGAACTTCCTGCGCTCGGCCAAGACAGCGCTCGACGGGGAGGCGCCGAAGCTGCGTACCTGGGTCAAGGAAGTCAATGCGGCCATGGAACGGGTTCAGATGGATCCCGACTTCGCCAACCGGAGCCTCAACGAGGGGTTCTCAGGCGGGGAGAAGAAGCGGCACGAGATCGTCCAGCTCGAGCTGCTGAACCCGCGGTTTGCGATCTTGGATGAGACCGACTCAGGACTCGACATCGATGCATTGCGCGTTGTCGCAGCCGGTGTGAACCGCTTCGCGGCGCAAGGGAACCCCGCGACAGGAGGGAGCCTCTCCGAGGCCAGGGGTGTCTTGTTGATCACCCACTACACCCGGATTCTGCGCTACATCAAGCCGGACTACGTGCATGTGTTCATCGCCGGTCGGGTTGCCGAGCAGGGCGGTCACGAGCTGGCGGAGCGGCTGGAGGCCGAGGGCTACGACCGCTATGTACGCGCGGCTGCGGTGGCTGGGGCGGAGTAGCCATCATGTCCCTCGATGGTGGGCCGGAGTACCCGGCCACCACAGATCTCTCCAACGCGGCGGCGGGCAGTCTGGCGCTGGCCGAGGAGCCGATCGCCTTCGATGTCGAGGCAATCCGCGCCGACTTCCCGATCTTGGAGCGAACCGTCGGTGGGGCGCCGCTGATCTACCTCGACAGTGCGAACAGCTCGCAGAAGCCGCGGGTCGTCGTTGAGGCGATCGAGGATCACTATCTCAACCACAACGCCAACGTCGCTCGTGCCATGCACCTGTTGGGCGCGGAAGCGACTGAGGCGTTCGAGGGCGCTCGCGCTCAACTGGCACAGTTCATCGGCGCCCGGCGCTCGGAGGAAGTCGTATTCACCAAGAACGCCTCCGAGGCACTGAACCTGTGCGCGTACACACTGGGAGCCACGCTGCGACCGGGCGATGAGATCGTGATCTCGGTCATGGAGCACCATTCCAACATCGTCCCGTGGCAACTCCTGGCACAGCGCTCCGGCGCTGTGCTGCGTTGGTTCGACGTGACCGATGAGGGTCGGCTGGACTTGGACAAGGCGGCGGCCGAGAGCCTGGTGAATGAGCGCACCAAGATCATCTCCATCGCGTACGTGTCGAATGTGCTCGGCACTATCAACCCGATCAGTCAGATCGCCGCCCTCGGCCATGAGGTCGGTGCCACGGTGGTGGTGGATGCCTCGCAGGCTGTGCCGCAGCTGGCGGTGAACATGGCCGATCTTGGGGCGGACCTGGTCGCTTTCACCGGCCACAAGATGGTTGGTCCGACCGGCGTCGGGGTGCTTTGGGGCCGCTACGAGCTACTAGCCGCGCTGCCACCGTTCCTGGGTGGTGGGGAGATGATCGAGGTGGTCACCATGGCCGGCTCGACGTACGCGCCACCACCGCACCGCTTCGAGGCGGGCACCCCGCCCATCGCTCAGGCAGTCGGCCTGGCCGCTGCGGCGCAGTACTTGAGCGCCATCGGGATGGACCAGATCACCGCGCACGAACATGACATCACCGCCTATGCCCTGGAAGGCCTGCGTAGCCTCCGCAGCATCAGGGTGCTCGGGCCGGACCAGCCGGTGGCCCGGGGCGGCGCCGTCTCGTTCACATTGACCACACCGGACGGGCAGCCGATTCATCCACATGACGTGAGCCACTTGCTCGACTCCCGTGGCATTGCGGTGCGGGCCGGCCATCACTGCGCGCGACCGCTGCATGAGCGTTTCGGGGTGCAATCCTCCACCCGTGCCTCGTTCTATCTCTACACCACCCGGGCCGAGATCGATGCACTGATCGAAGCTCTGGCTTACACGAGTGCTTTCTTCGGAGGGCTGCGATGAAGGTAGAGGAGCTCTACCAGGAGATCATTCTCGATCACTACCGCTCGAAGCATCACAGCGGATTGCGCGAGCCATATGAGGCTGAAGTCCATCACGTCAATCCCACCTGTGGTGACGAGGTGTCGCTCCGGGTGCACCTAATCGGGGACACTGTAAGTGATGTGTCGTACGAGAGCGTGGGCTGCTCGATCTCCCAGGCGTCGACATCGGTGATGACGGATCTGGTGATCGGACACGACGTGGCGTACGGCTTGGGCCTCTACCAGGAATTCTTGACGATGATGCAGGGCAAGGGTCAGATCGAGCCCAATGAGGAGCGCCTCGAGGACGGCATCGCGTTCGCTGGTGTCGCCAAGTTCCCGGCGCGTGTGAAGTGCGCTCTGATCGGTTGGTCGGCCTTTCGGGACGCGATCATCCAAGCCCAGAGCGCGAGCAGCTAAGGAGATATGCCAATGACGGACACTCGCAGCTTTCAGGATCTGTCGACCGAGGCACCCGAACCGGAGAGTCGGCCGTCGGATCGAGTTGCCGATGATCTTCCCGAGGTTGATCTTGGCGAGCCATCGGCGCAGCCGAATGGGCGACCGTCGCTGGACGACATCGAAGAGGCGCTCAAGGACGTTGTCGATCCGGAGCTTGGGATCAACGTGGTCGATCTTGGACTGATCTACGGGTTGCAGTTCGAGGACGACGATTCCTTGACCATCGACATGACGCTGACCTCGGCCGCCTGCCCGCTGACAGACGTGATCGAAGATCAGACACAGACCGCGCTTGAGGGGTTGGTCGACCGGTGGGTGATCAACTGGGTCTGGATGCCCCCGTGGGGCATGGAGATGATCACCGAGGACGGCCGCGACCAACTGCGCGCTCTGGGCTTCAACGTCTGAGCGCTTGCGGCTGATTCCGGTTCGGGGGAGACCCGAGGAGCACGCACCGAAGGTTGATGGTCGGCCTGGGCGGCACGCTTGAGCCCGTCGTGCCTTGATTTTCAAGCATCTTAGCTTTCGGCGCGTGCTCCTCGGGCCTCCCCGAACCTTTCACGGACGGCAGCGCTCAGACGTGAAGCGGAGCGCGTTGGTCGCGACCGTCCGCGGTGGTCATCTCCCGCTGGTCGCGGCTGAGTGCAGGAACCTACGTAAACCCAGGTTGCATACGGTCTGCACAGGTTGCAACCTGTGCAGACCGCAAGCAACCTGGGTTTACATAGGTTCCTGCGCATTGGCTTGAGCGGCGAGGGTTTGGTCGAGCCAATCGAACATGCGCTGCTCCAGAAGTGATCTGGCCATGGCCTCGCAGTGGCGGTCAGCGCCCTCGGCAGCGGTGAACTGGACTAGTTGCTTGCTTCCTTGGAGTTTGTCGAACAGTTGCTGTGATTGGCCTGGCCAGAATTGCTCGCCTTCCGGATCCGTGATCAGCAAGGGCGTCGTGATCTGATCAGCTACGTCGGAGAGGTTGTACCGACGGGCGGCGGTGAACACATCGAAGGGGGACTGCAGGCCGTACGGTTTTGCGCGCCACTGCCAGTTCTGCCGTTGCGCCGGCGTCGCTTGCTGCATCCCTTCGTCGAAGAATTGATCGAAGTCTTGTTTGTCACCAGAATCGAGCAGTTGCTGCATCTCAGGCGGCAGGTTTTTCAGCCACGGCTGGAAGGCGTCGAACACCCCTGGATCCGCGATGGCCGCGGCGATGCGGTGCTCGAAGGCCAACGCGCGTGGCACCCAGTAACCCGCTTGGCTAATGCCATACAGCACAATCTGCGCCGGATCCACGTCGGGGCGCGCGAGCAGGAAATCCACCACGGGGGTGATTACGTGTTCTCAGTCGTGCCGGAACGGCACCCCTCGCTCAAACAGCATCGACTGCTGGCCAGGGCCGTCGAAGATCAACACGTTGTAGCCGCGGGC
>DATEWO010000379.1:0-5117 GCA_035257925.1 Propionibacteriaceae bacterium
TGAGGTTCGGTAGCCGATACGCTGAGCCAACGGCACAGCGACCCCGCTCGCTGCACGATCGTCTCATAGCGCTCCAAAGGAGAGATTTCAAGGATGGCTGAACTCGCTCAGATCGGTGTCACGGGCCTCGCGGTCATGGGCCGCAACCTTGCAAGGAACTTTGCCAGGCATGGTCATCGTGTCGCCATCCACAATCGCAGCTACGCCAAGACCGAGTCCCTGCTCGCTGAGGCTGGGTCAGAGGGAACCTTCATTCCCTCCGAATCCATGGCCGACTTCGTCGCTTCGCTCGAGCCTCCACGCCGGGTGTTGATCATGGTCAAGGCCGGTGCGCCGACGGATGCAGTCATCGACGAGCTGACTCCGCTGCTGGAATCGGGCGACATCGTGATCGACGCTGGCAACGCCCACTTCCCCGACACGATCCGCCGTGAGGCGAAGCTCGCCGAGATGGATCTGCACTTTGTCGGCACCGGTGTCTCCGGCGGCGAGGAGGGAGCGCTCAACGGTCCGTCGATCATGCCGGGCGGCTCGCGTGAATCGTATGAGTCGTTGGGTCCGTTGCTGGAAAGCATCGCCGCCAAGGTCGACGGCGTTCCGTGCTGTACCTACGTAGGTCCCAACGGGGCAGGCCATTTCGTCAAGATGGTTCACAACGGCATCGAGTACGCCGACATGCAATTGATCGCCGAGGCATACGACTTGATCAAGCAGGGGACCGGCGCATCAGCTCCCGAGATCGGCAAGATCTTCCAGACCTGGAACGAGGGTGATCTTGAGTCATTCTTGATCGAGATCACCGCCGAAGTGCTCGGTCACACTGACGCCGAGACCGGCAAGCCTTTCGTCGATATCGTGCTGGATCGGGCGGAGCAGAAGGGCACCGGACGCTGGACGGTGCAGAACGCTCTTGATCTTGGTGTGCCGATCACCGGTATCGCGGAAGCGACCATGGCCCGCGCGCTGTCGGGGTCGGTGCCGCAGCGCGAGGCCGGCCGGACCAAACTTCCGGGGGGTACCGGTGAGTGGAGCGTGGCCAATCACGATCAGTTTGTCGAGGACGTGCGGCAGGCTCTCTACGCTTCCAAGGTGGTGGCCTACTCCCAAGGCTTTGACCAGATCGCGGCGGCCAGCGCCGAAAACGACTGGAACATCGACCGGGGCGCCATGGCGAGGATCTGGCGTGGTGGCTGCATCATTCGGGCACGCTTCCTGAATCGGATCACCGAGGCGTACGAGCGAGATCCTGACCTGCCGCTGCTGCTGGCTGACGATTACTTCACCGGAGCTGTCAGCAACAGCCTGGCCGCCTGGCGGCGGGTGGTGGCAGGCGCCGCTCAGAACGGCATTCCGACGCCGGCATTTTCGTCGTCTTTGGCTTACTACGACGGCATTCGGGCAGAGCGGCTGCCGGCTGCCCTGATCCAGGCTCAGCGGGACTTCTTTGGTGCGCACACCTACCAGCGCGTGGACAAGGAAGGCACCTACCACACCGAATGGAGTGCTGATCGCACTGAGTCTGCGGTCTAGGGCCGATCTGTCGATCCGTCCGGTCCGCCAGGCTGCCACACTGCTGCGCAACCGGCTGGCGGGTCCGGCATTCGCGGATCGGGTGCGCCGCCAGTCCACTGTGCCGAACGCGGGTGTCGCGGTCTTCTTCGCCACCGGCCCGGAGAACTTTTACCAGTTCGAGCAGTGGCGGTTGCCCCTGGAACATCTGGCCACCCAGCGTCCGGTCTTCGTGATCGTCGACCGGCCCGACACCGGGGACCTGGTGCTTCGCACGAGTAGTCTTCCGGTTGCTTTTGCCCGCGGCAGCGCGGCACTCGAACGGTTGGTCGCCGAACGCGACGTTCGGGTAGTGCTCTACCTCAATCAGCTCGAGGCGAACTTCCGCATGTTGCGGTTTGCGAGCCCGGTGCACATTCAGATTGGGCACGGCGAGAGCGACAAGGACTCGAGTATCTCCAACCAGCACAAGGCGTACGACCTCGTCTTCGTGGGCGGCGACGCGGGCCGCGATCGCCTCGGCCAGGCACTGCGCGGGTTCGATGCGAGCGAGCGCACGTTGCTGGTGGGCCGTCCGCAGCTCGACTACAACTACCCAGGCGCGCCGTCCTGGCCACGCGACTCCGGAACGCGGGTGTGGTACGCGCCCACCTGGGCGGGTGATCGGCCGAGCATTGCCTACGGGTCGCTGGCCAGTCACGGCGTAGCGATCATCGAGGCACTTCTGGCTGATCCGTCGGTCCGGGTCATCTACCGCCCGCACCCTCGGACCAGTTACACCACTCCCGAGCATCGCGACGCTGACAAAGCTGTGCGAGCCCTGCTCGCAAGGGCAGGCGACCGGCATCTCGTTGATCTCGACGGTTACGGCTGGCAATGGGACTTCGCCGACGTTTGCATCACCGATGTCTCAGCGGTTGCCTATGACTGGCTGGCGACGGGCAAACCGTTAGTGATCACCGAGCCGGCACCGACCGCCTATCGTCCAGCCTCACCGCTGCTAGACACCCTGCCGCTGCTGGGTGTCGCGGAGGCGGGAGAGGTGCTGTCGAGAATCCGTGCCCTAGAAGGCGATTCGGCAGCGGGGGAGCAACTTCGCGATTTGGCATACCACTATTTCGGGGATGTGAGCGCTCAGCAGAGCACGAAGCGATTCGAGGATGCGATTGAGCGCGCCTACCAGCTCCAACGATCCTGGTAGTCCTGCGTGGACTCAGAGCCCACGCAGGAAATCGATGTCGTCGTCGGGCGCCTTTGGGGGTTGGGTCTGTTTTTTGCCCGAGGACTCCGCGTTAGGCCGCCCAAGCAGCAGCCAGCAGACGGCGCCAGCCAGTGGCAGGCAGATGATCGCAGTCGCCCAGAGCCAGCGAGGCATCCGGCGGACGGCGTACGGCGGGGCCTGAGCAACCTCGACGACACAGTAGATCATCAGCAACGCAATGATGATGATCGGTAGATACCGCCCCATAACGGAAGTATGCGTCTTGGGCCCGGCTCGACACAACAGGCGACGATAAGCTGTCGGAGGCGACGATAGGCTGTCGGGATGCCTCGCGGACCTGTGGTCGCCATGCTTAGGCGCCGAGATGTGAGCAGGCACGGCAGGTCGTGGTGACGGCCGGTTTCGATGTCGGCGCCGAGCGGCCCGCTCGCCCGACAATTGCCCAGCTGCGCGAGGTGACGCAACCCCCGAGCGTCCGCAGCCGTGCCGCCGCCGAACATTGGGTCGCTCATGCCTACCTGCGGGACATTTCCCCCTATCTCACGCGGATCCTGCTGCGGGGCGGGTTCAGTGCGAATGGCGTCACCTGGCTGATGATCATCACTGCGGCCGCGGCTGCAGTCGCCACCGGCTGGCCCGCCTTGCTCGGCGCGATTCTTGCCGTGATCTTGGTGCAGCTGCAGATGCTGTTGGATTGTTGCGACGGGGAGGTAGCGCGGTGGCGGCAAACCTCGTCGCCAAGCGGGGTGTACCTCGATCGAGTGGGGCACTACGTGGCGGAGTGCGGGATCGCCGTCGCCCTAGGCGTTCGGGCCACCGGCGAAGTGCGCTTCAGCGGGGTCTGGATCAGCGCCGGGCTGCTGCTCGGTTTGCTGATCGCGTTGAACAAGGTGGAGAACGACCTGGTGCATGTTGCGCGGCACTACGCCGGCTTGACACAGATGCAAGACGCCGAGGAGGTGCGGACGCCCAGACAAGGCGGGCTGCGCACTGCGCGGCGGCTGGCAGGGCTGGTTCCGTTCCATAAGGTCTTCCACTCTGTGGAGCTGTCCATCCTGGTGCTCATCGCCGCGATCATTGACCTCTTCGTCGGCGGTGCAGCGACCAAGGTGCTGCTGGCTGCACTTGTCATCACAGCCGGCATGACAGTGATTGGTCATCTGGTTGCCGTGCTGACATCGTCCAGGCTGCGATGAGCGGATCGGCGCGGCCCACGTTCGGGGTCCCCAAGTTCGGTGTCATTGTCTTGACGATGGGCAACCGGCCCAAGGATCTCGATCGTGGTATTGCCAGTCTGCTGAACCAGCGTGAGGTCGATCTCGACATTGTGGTGGTCGGCAATGGTTGGCAGCCGGTTGGCCTGCCCGAAGGAGTAAAGGCCTGCGGGTTGAGTGAGAACCTCGGCATTCCAGCTGGTCGTAACGCTGGAGTGAGGTTGGTCCACGGGGAGTTGCTGTTCTTCCTCGACGATGACGCCCGCCTTCCAGAGAACGACATTCTGGCTCGGATGGCGATGCAGTTCGCCGCTGATCCAACCCTCGGCATGATCCAGCCGAGGGTCGTCGATCCTCTTGGCCGACCGGCCCCCAGGCGCTGGACTCCACGACTATTGGTCGGCAACCGAGCTCGGAGCAGTCTCGCTATGAACGTCTGGGAGGGCGCAGTCGCCGTCCGACGCGACGCATTCGAATACGCGGGTGGCTGGGCGGAGCCGTTCTGGTACGCCCATGAAGGCATCGATTTGGCCTGGCGCGTTTGGGACGGCGGTTTCCATGTTCGCTATGACGGAGGAATCGAGGTGCAGCACCCGGCCATCCAGCCCACCCGGCACGCCGAGTTCTACCGGTATCAGGCTCGGAATCGCGTCTGGCTCGCCAGGCGTAACCTCCCGCTGCCCGTCGGTGTGCTCTACGTATCGGCGTGGGCTGGCGTGTCGGCGGTTCGACTACGCTCGCGTACCGCTATTGCCGAGACGGTGCGGGGCTATCGGATTGGGCTCAGCCAGCCCGGCGGCGAGCGGCGCCCCATACGTTGGCGGACGATCTGGCGGATGACACGCGCCGGGCGTCCACCGGTAATTTAGCGATCGTGGAGCGGGCCGCTAAAGGTGATCGGGCATGGTCAGAGTGGGCGATCGGGCAGGTGGAGGCGGACGCGAATCGAAGCGCTGACACCCACCTGCACCCCTTTCCACTGCCGCCGGAGTGGCGGATCAGTCTCTACTTGAAGGACGAGTCGGTGCATCCGACTGGGAGCCTGAAGCACCGCCTGGCGCGGTCCCTGGTGCTCTACGGCCTGTGTAACAACTGGATCAGTGAAGGCACCACCCTCGTCGAGGCGTCTTCCGGTTCCACGGCGGTCAGCGAGGCCTACTTCGCGCGGCTGC
>DATEWO010000380.1:0-17638 GCA_035257925.1 Propionibacteriaceae bacterium
CGGCCACCGGCGTTGGTGGCCGCGCCTGCGGTTGCGGAATCGAGCGGAGGCGGCTCGACGACCACTGGGCCGTGGGTCACTGAGACCTGCCCGTTGCCTGCTGGATCTGCGGCACCAGGCCGGTGGCTTCGTCAAAGAACTTCGCGTTCACCTCATCCCAGCCACCGAGGTCGCTGATGGTGAACAGCCTGGGCGGCACTGGGAAGGGATTGGCCGGATCGTTGGCACCCGCCACTTCGCCGATCGGGGTATCCGCAACGACAGGTCGGAAGCCCTTCTTCACAAACTCTTCCTGGCCGGCCTTACTCAACACGAAATCCAGGTAGGCGTTGGCCTTGGGATTGGCATTCTTCAACACCGCGCCCGGGTTTTCGATCTTGATCGTGGCGTCAGGAACGATGTAGTCGAAGTCCTCACCTGACTGGCGGGCCAGGATGGCCTCGTTTTCATAGGAGATCAACACATTGGCTGCGCCTTCGAGGAAGGCGTTGGTGGCATCGCGTCCACTGCCCGGAAGGGAAGCGACGTGGTTGAAGAACTTGGTCAGGTAGTCCTTGGCCTCAGCCTCGGTGCCGCCGTTGGCAATCACCTGATGGTAGGCCGCCAGAATGTTCCAACGCGCCGAGCCGGACGACGCCGGGTTGGGCGTCACGATCTTGACCCCGGGCTTGACCAGGTCCGACCAGTCCTTGATGCCCAGCGGATTGCCCTTCTGCACCACAATGACGACGGTCGAATCTGAAACGATGCCCTTGGTGGGTCCTGCCTTCCAGTTCTCCTCAACCAGGCCCGCCTTGACCAGCCGGGTCACGTCTCCCTCGAGTGAGAAGTTCACGTAGTCGGCCTGGAGACCGTTGACCACGGCCCGGCTCTGGTCGCCGGAGGCGCCGTACGACTCCTCCCAGACGACGTCTTTGCCTTCCGGGGTCTGGGCGAACTTCTTCTGGATCGCATTGTTCGCCTCCTTCGGTACCGCGTACCCAACCAGGTGCAGGGTTGTGGTTCCGGCGTCACCAGGCGCTGTAGCCGCGCTGCCGACGCAACCAGTGAGCAGGACCACTGCCGCAGTGACGGCAGACAGCGCCGCGACGGACCGTACGCGTAAGAGTTTGCGTATGGACATGGATGTCTCGCCTTCAGTTGAGAGGAAATCCCTCTATCTCTACTAGGTCGCTAGAGAATATAGAGATTATGTGCCCCGAGTTGAGACCGCATTCCGGCATGCGAGATGTGCGGAGCGGCTCCGCTACGGCGCACAGCCGAATCCCGCGATACGCTTCTTACCTCGTAAGCTCCCGCCGGGTGAGTAGGCCGTTAGCGAGAGGAGACGCTGGTGCTGGTTCGTGACGGGGCGTGTTGGTGGAGGTGACGCGCCGGCTGACGGTGGGTTGCGAGTTCGTCCACCAGTCTGAGATCGACATCCCCGCAGTGTTTCAAGTCGAGCCGCTGAGTGATCAGAAGGTCGATGTCATCGATGAGCGCTGGTCCCTGGAACCAGATGGGCCGACTCGTGCCTACACAGATCTCTATGGCAACCCCTGCCGGCGCTTGATGATTCCCACGGGACGCTCGGTGATCAGCTACCGGGCGACGGTGATCGCGCCTGACGCAGTTGAGGATGTCGATGAGGACGCTCCGGAACTGACACCTGATCAACTGCCTGACGAGGTACTGATCTACACCCTGCCCAGCCGCTTCTGTCTGCCCGATGTCCTTGGCGGGGAGGCGTGGAGCCGCTTCGGCAGCACGCCGCCCGGCTACCGTCGGGTGCAGGCGATATGTGACTACGTGCACGGCCATCTCCAGTTTGAATATGGCGCGAGTAACCCGATGACTACTGCTGCCGACGCCCATACCAGCGGTTATGGTGTCTGCCGCGACTTCACCCACCTCGCGGTCTCGTTCTGCCGAGCGCTCAACATTCCTGCTCGCTACGTCTTCGGATATTTGCCCGAGATCGACATCCCACCCCGCGATCTGCCGATGGATTTCGCGGCCTGGATGGAGGTCTATCTGGGTGATCGCTGGTGGACGTTCGACCCGCGGAACAACGAGCGACGTAAGGGCCGGGTGCTCATCGGCCGCGGTCGCGACGCCAGCGATGTTGCGATGGCCACGACCTTCGGCTCACCTCTACTGGAATCGATGACCGTCATCTCCCAGGAGGCCGTCGAGGGTTAGCGGTGTCAGCTGGCACGAAGCCCGCGTACCGTCCTGGCGAGCACCGCGTCCAGCTGGGCGTTGCCGATTGGTACCGCACCGAAGAAGAACCCCCAGTTCTTGCCATCGCGTACCACGATGAAGATCACGTGATCACCTAACAGTGCAAGATCGGGCTGGTCGACAGTGATCTCGCTCTCGATCAGCCATCCGTTCCGGCCGTTGATGCTGAGGCTTTCGCTGCGAATGTCACCTCGGGTGGGCACGTATGGGGCGTACATGTTGCCGGTGATGACGCACCGCGCCAAGCTCTCGACGGTGTTTCGTGCATCATGAACAAAGCCGTCACTTCCGCGCAGCTGCCCAACAGCGAGTTGGGCGATCCAAGCCGGGTTCTGGCTGACCGGAAGTGTCTGCTGCAGCACGTCATAGGCAAAGCTGAAGCGTCCTTCGAGGGCTGCGGGCTCGAATGTTGGTTGCGCTTCGAAGGAGAGGTTCCCGCCATACACCCGACCGTCGACGGGATGGCGAGCCCGCTGATTGGGGTCTCCCTTCGGGCAGCGCACGAGTGGCACCGGCGTAGCAGTGGCCGAGGGCGTCTGTGTAGCCGTGGGAGGACGGTCGGGAGACGCGTCACTGGGACTCACCGGGGCTGTGGGCCTTGCGCTATCGACAACGGACCTGAAGTTGCCGATGAGGAAGCCCCCGACAACCGCACTCATAGCGACGGCGAGCACAGCGATGATCAGGCCGAGCCGACGCCTGCGCGCTGGCCGGCCGGGTGGCCCCCTCTTCGCGGGCTCACTCGGAGCCGGGCCGCCTGCCGTACTCTCGGCCGGGCTAGGCCCGCCGCGGTCGTCGGTGATCATGGTTGACCATCGGGAACCGTCCCAGTAGCGGTATCGCCCAGGCACCCCCGCAGGGTCGGGGTACCAACCGGCAGCTGGCATCTGTGGCTACCTGAGCAGCCGATCTGACCGCTCAGGCTTCCGGCAGCACAACGCAGCCATTTCAGCGACCCTCGCGCCAGCCATTGGTAATCGGCAACCGCCGGTCCCGGCCGAAAGCCTTGAAGCTGATCTTGGTACCTGGCGGATACTGCCGTCGTTTGTACTCGGCACGATCGACCATCCTGATCACCCGATCTGCCAACTCAGGATCGAATCCCATCGCCACGATCTCCTCGTGACCCGCATCGCCTTCGACATAGTCGTCCAGAACATCGTCCAGCAGCTCGTACGGAGGCAGCGAGTCGGTGTCTTTCTGACCCGGCCGCAGTTCAGCACTCGGTTCTTTGATGATCGAGTTCTCCGGGATAGGTGGAGTCTCACCGCGCTGCACGGCCTGCTCGTTACGCCAGCGAGCCAGCCTCCAGACCCAGGTCTTCGGCACATCCTTGATCGGTGCGTAGCCGCCGACGGCATCACCGTAGATGGTGCTGTACCCAACGGCGAGCTCGCTCTTGTTGCCGCACGCCAGCACGATCGAGGGGGGATGCTGGTTGGACTCGGCCATCCAGATCACAGCGCGGATCCTCGCCTGCAGGTTCTCCGCGGCGATGCCATCGATATCGAGCATCTGGTCGAATGCGTCGACGGCCGGGCCAATGGGCACCGTTGTGAAGTGCAAACCGGTCCGAGCGGCCAGCTCGGCGGCGTCACTCTTGGAATGCTCCGAAGAGTAGGCACTGGGATTGGAGATGCCATAGACACGATCTGCGCCCAGAGCATCGCATGCCACAGTGGCCACCAGCGTGGAATCAATGCCGCCCGACAGTCCGAGGTAGACCCGTTCGATGCCGTTCTTGGAGCAGTAGTCCCGCAAGCCCATGACGAGGGCGAGATAGACCTCGGCCATCGCCTCGAGGGGCTTCGCAACCACTGGCGTGATCAATTCAGTAGGTGCGTCCCCGGCGTCGGAGACGTGGTGTCGAAGAATGATCATGCCGCTCTGACCGAACTCGGCGGGTACGGTGCCCTCGGCAAGCTCGGCCTGCAGGGGCGCCGTGCCAGGGGTAAGTTCAAGATCGGCAACGACCAGTTCTTCGACGAACTGGAGTGCCCGTACCACGATGGTGCCGTCCTCGCGGGCGATCATGGTGTCGCCGTCGAAAACCAGCTCGTCCTGGCCACCGACAAGGTTGACGTATGCCAGAGGACAGCCAGCTTCCCGGGCGCGCCGCCTGACCAGGTTGCCGCGTACGTCATCCTTGTCGCGCTCGTAAGGGCTGGCGTTGATCACTGCCAACAGGCCGGCGTTCGCTTCGGCGGTCGCGGCGACCGGGCCGCCGTCTTGCCACAAGTCTTCACAGATGGCAACCGCGACATCGATGCCGCGAATGCGCAGCACGTGCAGCTCGTTGCCGGGCTTGAAGTAGCGGTATTCGTCGAAGACCCCATAGTTGGGTAGGTGGTGCTTGGCGTAAGAACAGATCACCTGACCCTGGTGCAACACTGCAGCCACGTTCTTCGGGTGGCCGCCCTTGGGATGGTCGGGCTCATCGCTGCGGTCGAGGTATCCAATCACTGCGACAAGATCACCAAGGCCTGCATCGAGCAGCCGAGTTGCAAGACGATTGATCGAGATTCGGGAGGCCTCGACGAAGCTGCGCCGTAGGGCGAGGTCTTCTACCGGGTAGCCGGTGAGCATCATCTCAGGGAACAGCACCAGGTGCGCGCCGGCGTCGGCTGCCTGTTTCGACCAGTCCATGACAAGGTCGGCGTTGGCCGAGATGTCTCCGACGGTGGCGTTGACCTGGGCCATGGCAATCCGTAGATGAGGCACGGCACGAGACTACGACGCAAGGCTACGTGAGCGCATTGGCCGGACCGTTGAAATCAGGGACAGCCGGGACCCTTCCCAAGACCGGCCTGACCGTAACTCTGCTGTTACATCGTGGGCGGCAGACTGGGCCGCGTGGACAAGCAGACCGAGTTCGTTTTGCGGGCGATTGAAGAGCGCGACGTGCGGTTCGTTCGTATGTGGTTCACCGATGTTCTTGGATTTCTGAAATCGGTCGCTGTTGCGCCTGCTGAACTGGAAGGAGCCTTCGCCGAAGGCATGGGCTTCGATGGTTCGGCGATCGAGGGCTTCGCCCGGGTTTATGAGTCCGACATGCTGGCTCATCCTGATCCATCGACGTTCCAGGTTCTGCCGTGGCGCGACATCAGCCCGGCCACCGCACGGATGTTCTGCGACATCACGATGCCGGACGGCTCTCCTTCGTACGCCGACCCGCGCTATGTACTGAAGCGGGCGCTCAAGAAGGCCGCTGACCTCGGGTTCACCTTCTACACCCACCCCGAGGTGGAGTTCTTCCTCTTCAAAGATCCCGTTGTGCCAGGGCAGCCGCCAACACCGGTCGACCAGTCGGGATACTTCGACCACACGCCGCAAAGTTTGGGCACCGACTTCCGCCGCCGCGCAATCACCATGCTGGAGCAGATGGGGATATCGGTGGAGTACTCCCACCACGAGGGTGCTCCAGGCCAGCAGGAGATTGATCTTCGCTACGCTGACGCGCTGTCAACCGCAGACAACCTGATGACCTTCCGCGTGGTGGTCAAGGAGGTTGCGCTGTCTCAAGGCATTCATGCGTCCTTCATGCCCAAGCCGTTCACTGAGCATCCTGGCTCTGGCATGCATACGCACATGTCGCTCTTCGAGGGTGATACCAACGCCTTCTACGACGCGAGCGCGGAACATCACCTGTCCAAGATTGGGCGCTATTTCATTGCCGGGCTGCTGCGCCACGCCGCCGAAATCACGGCCGTGACCAACCAGTGGACCAACTCTTACAAGCGGCTGGCCGGCGGCGGCGAGGCGCCCAGCTACATCTGCTGGGGTCGTAACAACCGATCGGCGTTGGTCCGGGTGCCGATGTACAAGCCGAACAAGGGGTCCTCGGCGCGAGTTGAATTGCGCTCGATCGACTCCGCCGCCAACCCGTACTTGGCCTTTGCGTTGATTCTGGCGACGGGGCTGGCTGGAATCGAGGGCGAGTACGAGCTGCCCGAAGGCGCCGAGGACGACGTCTGGTCCCTCACGGAGCGGGAACGGCAGGCACTAGGCATCTCACCTTTGCCGCGTAATCTCGACGAGGCGATCCGCACCATGGAGCGGTCCGAGCTTGTTGCGGAGACGCTCGGAGAGCACGTCTTCGACTTCTTCCTGCGAAACAAGCGTGCGGAGTTCGAGGAGTACCGCCGGCAGGTGACACCGATGGAGCTCACCCGCCTCCTCCCAGTGCTCTAACCCCGACAAATCAGGAAAGCAGGGGCAATACCGCGGAGAGGTCGGCGCGAAGGCCGGACGCGTGGACGCTGCCGGCCGCGGCAGCATCTGCCCAGCCGATGCGGCCGGTCGCCAACCGCAGGAAGGTCAGCGGGTCGGTCTCCACGACGTTCGGCGGGGTGCCGCGGGTATGGGTTGGCCCGGGATCGCCGATCGCGCACTGTACTGCGGCGTACGGCGGCACCCTCACTTCAAGTGAGCGGCCGGGACGCTGCCCGGCGAGGATGCCGGCGAGGGTACGGGTACACCGCGCGAGAGCACTTCGGTGCAGCTGCGCCGGCGCGGTCTGTGGAAGTGAGCGGTTCAGGTCGTCGGTATGGACCACCAGCTCGACGATGCGAGTCGCAAGGTAATCCTCGACTGTGGTCGGACCGCGCCTGGTACTGATCACTTGTGACGTCTGGACGCCCGCCTCGAGCTTGATTGCAAGATCATCAATGGCCGACTCGAGCTGGGTTACGACCTCGGAGCCGGTGAGCCCCGCCGACGCCTCGAGTGTTGCCGCCGTGATCATCTCGACGTCGCGCCGATACCGTTTCACGAACTCATGGATATGCAGAGCAGGTTCCTTGCTCGGTTGGTCCAACGATTGCGTCAGGCCGGTGTGGACCAGGAGGAGGTGGCCGGCGAGTTGTCGCACACTCCAGCCGGGCAGCACGGTTGGGCGCTCGAAGGCCTCGGGGGCCAGGCCTTGCAACCACGCCAGGATCGTTCCCGACTGCTCCAGCATGGCTTCCTGCGGGCGCAAACGGGGGATTGCCATCATTCACGACCTCCGCGGCGACGCTACCAGTTACGCGTGCTGCGAGGAGCGCAGATGGGGCGCCGCGCGAGCAGGGACGAATAGCATCGGGCTCATGATCCGGATCGGGACGATTCAGGGCTCGCTGGCGCGACGCGGATTTGTCGACGCGGTCGCAGCACAACGGATCATCGAGCCCTGGCCCGAGGAGTACGAGCCGTTGCTTGATCTGATCGCCACATCTGCCGATCCCGACCTGGCGCTGATGGGCGTGGATCGGCTCTCGGAGCGGGTTCCGGATCTACTCGCCCGCTTGACAGCGGCACCCGTTCTGGCCCGTCAACTGATCATGGTCCTGGGCGGCAGCAACAAGCTGAGCCATCATCTGATCGCTCATCCGGAACACCTTCAACTGCTCGAGACCGAGCTTGTCAAGGTGCCCGCGGCCGCGCTGCGACGGGAGCTGCTGGAGGCGACAGGTGCTGACCCAGAATCGCCGACGCCTATTGCGACCGACTCCACCGGCAACCAGCTCCGCATTGCCTACCGTGGCGCGCTGCTTCGCATCGCCGCCCGCGATCTCTGCGCGCCAGAGCCCATCGAAGTCGTCGATGACATCGCCGACGAGCTGTCTGACCTGGCTGACGCCACTCTCGAGGCCGCCCTGTCGATCGCTCGCCTCAAGCTTGGTGAGAACGCCTTGCAGACCCGGCTGGCGGTGATCGGTCTGGGCAAATGTGGCGCGCAGGAACTCAACTATGTCAGCGACGTCGACGTGCTCTTCGTCGCTGAGCCAGTAGCGAACTCCGACGGAACATTGCTGATCAGCAACGACCGGGCCGTGCAGGTCGCCACCCGGATGGCGGCCGAGATGACCCGGATCTGCTCGGCGCACACCTCGGCCGGAACGATCTGGGAAGTGGATGCCGCCCTCAGGCCGGAGGGCAAGGCTGGTCAGCTGGTGCGCTCACTGTCCAGCCATCGCATCTATTACGAGAAGTGGGCCAAAACCTGGGAATTCCAGGCGATGCTCAAGGCTCGCCCGGCTGCCGGTGATCTACCGCTCGGACAGGCCTTCGTGGATCTGGTGGCACCGATGGTGTGGCGCGCAGCGGAGCGGGAGAACTTCGTTGCCGATACCCAGGCGATGCGTAGACGCGTGGTTGCCCACATTCCGGCCCGGGACCAGGGCCGGGAACTGAAACTCGGTGAGGGTGGCTTGCGAGACGTCGAGTTCTCAGTGCAGCTGCTGCAGCTGGTGCACGGACGGGTCGATGAGCGACTCAGGTCGCGCGCCACCTTGCCGGCACTCAGGAGCTTGATCGACAACGGTTATGTGGGCCGCGAGGACGGCAAAGGTCTGGCGCTGGCTTATCGGTTCCTGCGCACGCTTGAGCATCGAATCCAGCTCTTCAACCTGCGGCGTACCCACCTACTGCCGAACAACGATCATGATCTTCGTCGACTGGGCCGCTTGCTCGGCTACAAGGAGCCCGTGAAGGAGCTGCTCAGCACCTGGCGCCACACCAGCCAGCGGGTACGCCGGCTACATGAGCGGCTCTTCTACTCACCGCTGCTGGACGCGGTGGCCAAGATCCCATCCACCGAGCTCAGGCTGACTACCGATGCCGCCCTCGATCGACTGCGAGCGCTCGGCTACGCGGATCCGACGGCCGCGCTGAGGCACATCGCGGCACTCAGCCAAGGTGTCACCAGGCAGGCGGAGATTCAGCGCCAGCTGCTGCCGGCAATGCTCGGCTGGTTCGCCCAAGCGCCTAATCCTGATCATGGTCTGCTGGCATTCCGCCAAGTGTCGGAGGCGCTGGGAACTACTCCCTGGTACCTGCGGGCACTCCGCGATGAGGGCGCAATGGCCGAGCGGCTGGCCCGCATCCTTGCTTCCAGCCGGTACGCGGTGGAGCTGCTGAAGCGAGCTCCGCAGACGGTACAGATGCTCGCAGATGATCAAGAACTGCGGCCTCGGTCACTGGCTGAGCTGAAGGCGGAAATGCGCGCGGCAGCCAGCAGGCAGGCGAACTGCGTTGCAGCGGTCGAGGCGATCCGAGCGATCCGCCGCCGTGAGCTGTTCCGGGTGGCAGCAGGTGATCTGCTTGAGGAATATGACGTGGTCAGTGTCGGGGCGGCCCTTACCGACCTGGCGTCAGCGACGATCGATGCCACGCTTGCGGTAGCCCGCGAAGCGTCCAGCGATCCGGTGCCGCGGATAGCGGTCATTGCCATGGGTCGCTGGGGTGGGAGGGAAATGTCGTACGCCTCGGATGCGGACGCCATGTTCGTGATGGAGGACGCCGCCAGCGTCGACAGTGATCCCACCAAGGTCGCGACCGCGGTGATCAACGAGATGCGGACATTGCTGACCCGGCCGAGCGCCGACCCGGCCCTGAGCATCGATGCCGACCTGCGGCCTGAGGGCAAGGGCGGCGCCCTGATCCGCTCACTGACCGCATATCGCAACTACTACAGTCGCTGGTCCTCTACGTGGGAGCTCCAGGCCTTGGTTCGCGCTGACGCGCTCGCGGGCGATGAGGAGCTTGGCAAGGCCTTGATGGCCGAGATTGATGCCCGCCGCTGGCCGGAAGGGGGGTTGACGACGTCTCAGCTGACGGAGATCCGCAAGCTGAAGGCCCGAGTGGAGGCGGAGCGACTGCCGCGGGGCGCGAATCCAGCCAAGCACACCAAACTGGGACCGGGTGGAATCGCCGATGTGGAATGGACGGTCCAGCTGCTCCAGCTGCAGCATGCCCATGAGCTGCCGGCTCTGCGCTCCTCGCAAACAATCGTCGCGCTGCGGGCCGCCCGCGATGCCGGACTCATCGATCCAATGGACGCCGGACACCTCGAGGCTGCATGGACGCTGGCCAGCCGGATCCGCAACCAGATCATGCTGATGCGGGGCCGCGGCTCCGACTCGCTGCCAAGCGACAACCGAGAGCTCGCCAGCCTGGCACAGCTGCTCGGATACGGGCCAGGGGAGTCCTCCCACCTGCTTGCCGACTACCGTCGCGTGACACGACGAGCCAGGTCCGTCGTGGAGCGGGTCTTCTGGGGTTCGTAGCTCTTGGTTGCCGTTGCTCAGCGCAAGCCGGAGGCTCCAACGATCAGCTGCGCTTGGGTACCTTGCGGGGCACATCGGGCCTTCGCCAGCGCGGCGAGGGCACGCACGGCGCAGTCTAGCTGCGTAGGCCTGCTGGGCCTGGATAATGCGAATCAACAGGGCTCTGAAGCAAGCATGCCGGTATGAAGGACCCATGTCATCGCCAGTTCAGTGGGGATAATTACCACCGACGTGCCCGCACGGTAGATGCAACGGAGGCCGAAAGCCCGGCTGGGAAAACTGCCTAAGTCGCGAGCGGGTGTCGGCGCCATCGGCCGTGGCGTTAGGCAAACTGCGTAGGCATAAGGAAGATCACAGCCTGGGCGACGACGCCGTCATCGCGGTGTGATACGCCTGCAGCGTGGCGGCCGCGGTGTTGTCCCAACTGAATGTTGCGGCATGCGCTGCCGCGTTGGTGCCCATTCTGAGCATCTCATCGTGATCATCGAGAATAGCGGCGAGCGCATCGGCCCATTGGCGCTCGTCGTGCCCTTTCACCAGCAGGCCGCTGTAGTGATCACGGACCGTGTGACGGAGGCCGCCAACATCGGTTGCGACCACTGGTCGTCCGCATGCTTGCGCCTCAAGGGCGACAAGTCCAAAAGACTCGTTGTAGGAGGGCACAGCAACCACGTCAGAGACGCAGTACCAGCGGAACAGCTCAGAGCGGGCGGAGTGCGGCCGGAAGTCGACCATGTCCTGAATGCCGTGATCAATGGTCAGCGGGCCCAGCGTCTGCGACCATTCGCCGTTGGAGCCACTGGGCCCGCCGATGATGATCAATTGGAGGCGCTGACGCCATCCGTGGTCGCGCCGGGTCAGCTCGGCAACAGCTCTGATCAACACGTCAGGCGCCTTCAGCGGCTGGATGCGGCCCACAAACAAGATCACCTGGATGTCCTGGGCCACCCCGAACTGGGCTCGTGACTTGGGTTGGTTGCAGGGATGGAAGGTGTGTAGGTCGACGCCGGGGGGCACGATCTTGATCTGCTCGGGCTGCGCCCGGTAATGACTCCGGAGTTCGGCCGCCTCGTCGGGGGTGTTGGCGGTGAGCACATCGGCTCCACGAACGATGGCAGCCTCCCCGCGCTCGCGTACGTCGGACTCGACGGGCTGGTCGCGACTGAGACTGGAGTTCTTCACGCGAGCCATCGTGTGCATGGTGTGCACTAGCGGGATGCCGTGGGTGCGTTTCAGCTGCAAACCGACCTGACCAGAGAGCCAGTAGTGGGTGTGAATCAGATCATGGCCGTCAAGTCGCGCCTCCAGCGCAGCGCAGAATTCTTCCGTCAGGGACGGCAGCGCCTCTTTGGCGACGTGCTCCGCGGGTCCGGCCTCGAGATGAATCACCCGAGTGTGCTCGTGGACATCGACAATATCGGGCACCTCGGGCGTGTTCCGCCGAGTGAAGACATCCACCTTCAGACCCCGCTCGCCAAGCCGCCGCGCCAACTCGGCGACGTAGACGTTGAGACCTCCGGCGTCGCCCAGGCCTGGCGTGGCCAGCGGCGACGTGTGCATGCTGATCATCGCGATCCGATCCGGATACTCACAGCCTGTGTGCACTTCTCCTCCCGCTGAGAGGCTACAGGTGAGCCCTAGCGCAGTGGTGGGAAAGGTGAAGCCTTATTGACTGCTGACGAGCACGAGGGCCGCTACGGCCAAGGCCAGACCAGCTACCTGAACGTGGCGGAGTCGTTCGTGATCGATCACCAATGCCAAGATCACTGTTGTCACTGGATAAAGCGCGGCCAGCGGGGCGACGATGCTGAGGTCGCCACTGCGGGCGGCTACCAGAAAGAGCGCGTTGGCCGTCATGTCGCACGGGCCGGCCACCATGGTGTAGCGCAGGCCGAGACCTCGGGGCCACGGTCCAGGCCGCGCCATCAGAATGAGCAGTCCACCGATGATCAGCGAGCTCAACTGGGAACCGGCGATCGGCCACAGGCCGACTGAGCCTCCGGCCGCCTCGTCCGCAACGGCGAGCAGGATGAAGAACAGGCCAAAGCCGGCGCCCGAGCCGAGCGCAACGGTGATCAGCCGCCAACTGACGACCTGACGACCTCCGGGTGGATTCGGTGCGATGCTGACCAGAGCGATCGCCAGCAGCGCGCAGCCTATTCCGAGCAGTCGCGCAGCCGAGGGTCGCTCGCCCCAAGCGAGCCCAGCGACAACGGGAATCGCAGCTGAGGTGACGCCCGTGACCGGAGCAACGACCGCCATGGCGCCTGCCGACAGCGCCCGATAGAACAGCACCAGGCCGACGAGGCCCGCCACCCCAGCCATGGCGCCCCAGGCAAGTCCAATGGACGTTATGGGGACGTACGTCGCAATCAGATAGATCGCGAGCAAGGGCAGGCTCACCAGTTTCGATACCCACACGACCGGCAGCGCACCTGCGCGTTGGGTCGCCTTGCCGCCCGCGAAGTCGCCGATCCCCCAAATCAGTCCCGACAAGACCGCGAGAGCGACGTTCAGCACCCAGGCACCCTAATGCCACCAAACGGCCGGGTCGCCTAGTGAGACTCTGCGGCATGACGTTCCGACTGATGCTTGCGGCAGCGACTTTTGCAAAAGCCCACACGGAGGCGATCAGCGATTCTCGGTATGCCTTGTGCCAGAAGCGAGGTGGGCGGTTGTCGACTCTGAATTGTCGAAGACGTGGACGGCGATAGGCGCGTAGCCGGACTGCCGAATCACCGTCATGGCGGTCAGGAGTGAGGTCCACACGTCAGGTCCGGGGACGGTGAGATGCAAAAATCAGGCGTGCACCTCGTCAACTGGTCGGAAAGACGGCGGCTCGCGAGCTCGTGCCCCCCGATGCCGGACACCTTCGGCCCGCTGGCACATGCACGACTATCCGGGCCCGTACTGCCGCTGGCACTACCATCCCGAGTTCGAGGTCCACCTGATTCAACACGGGACGGGCCGGTCCATCGTCGGAAACCACATCGGCCGCTTCACCGCCGGACACCTCGTCCTGGTCGGTTCGAACCTGCCGCATGACTGGATCAGCGACGTCGGCGACGGCGAGCGCATCACCAACCGGGACGTCGTCTTCCAGTTCCATCCACAGTGGATTCGTGATTGCCAGCAACTATTGCCCGAGCTGCGAGCCGTCGACCCCCTTCTTGCCCGCGCCGCCCGCGGCATCGAGTTCACCGGACCAACAGCCATGGCTGCCGCCCCGCAGTTGCTCGCGATCGGCGACAGCGCAGGAATCGACCGTCTCCAGCACATTCTGGCGCTGCTCGACATCCTCAGTTCCGCCCCACCAGAGGAAGCCCAACTCCTGGCCAGCCCCTGGATACCACTTCAGGACAAAGGCGGCACCGACGACCTTATCGACGACGCGCTCAACTACCTCTTCACCAACAGCGCACGCGAAATCAGACTCGCCGACGTCGCCGCCCGAGCCGCCATGTCTGAATCCAGCTTCTCCCGCTACTTCCGCCGATCAGCCGGCCAGAGCTTCAGCGACACCATACGCAAACTGCGGCTCGCGCACGCCTGCCAGATGCTGGAGAACACCGACGAACCCATCTCCACAATCTGCCACCGAACCGGCTATCAGAACCTCTCCAACTTCAATCGCCAGTTCCGCCGGGAATACGGCATCACCCCAGGCCAGTACCGCCGAATAAACCAACAGCCTGAAGTCGTGCTCGCCGGTTCAAACCTGGCCCAACCCTGACTCCCCGATCGGCATGAGGCAACCGCTGAAGCGGATATCCTGCAGAATCCCTGCGGAATCCGGCCGGATCAAGCCTCCCCGAGAAGCGGGAAACCCCCGGATCCACGCGTGAATCCGGGGGTTTCGCCGAACGACGGGGATCAGACGTCGTAGTAGAGCTCGAACTCATGTGGGTGCGGGCGGAGCCGCACGCCATCGATATCGCCGCGCTTCAGCTCGACCCAGGCCTCGATCAAGTCGGGGGTGAAGACGTCACCGGCCAGCAGGTAGTCGTGATCCGCCTCCAGGTTGTCGAGCACCCCATCCAGGCTGTCGGGAACGGTCTGCACTGAAGCGTGTTCCTCAGGCGGCAGCTCGTACAGGTCCTTGTCGATCGGTGCCGCAGGCTCGGTCTTGTTCAAGATGCCGTCTACGCCGGCCAGCAGGATCGCCGCGAACGCTAGGTAGGGGTTAGAGGACGGATCTGGGCAGCGGAACTCGACGCGCTTGGCCTTGGGGTTGGAGCCTGTGATGGGGATACGCATCGCGGCCGACCGATTGCGGGAGCTGTAGACCAGATTGACCGGAGCCTCGAAGCCAGGAACCAGCCGATGGTAGGAGTTCGTCGTCGGATTGGTGAAGGCGAGGAGCGACGGGGCGTGCTCGAGGATGCCGCCGATGTACCAGCGCGCGACATCGGACAAACCGCCGTACCCGGCCTCGTCGTAGAACAGCGGCTCACCCTCGTTCCAGATCGAGGAGTGGACGTGCATACCGGAGCCGTTGTCGCCGAAGATCGGCTTCGGCATGAAGGTGGCGGTCTTCCCGGCTGCCCAGGCGGTGTTCTTGACGATGTACTTGTACTTCTGCAGGTCGTCGCCGGCCTGCAACATCGTGGCGTACCTGTAGTTGATCTCGGCTTGTCCAGCGGTCCCCACCTCGTGGTGCGCCCGCTCGACGCTCAGTCCGGAGGCCTCGAGATTCTTGACGATCACGTCGCGGAGGTCGGCGAAGTGGTCGACGGGAGGCACTGGGAAGTAGCCACCCTTGTACCGAACCTTGTAACCGCGGTTGCCGCCATCTTCGATCCGGCCGGTATTCCAGGCGCCCGCCACGGAGTCGATCGCGTAGTAGCCAGTCTGTTGCTTGGTCTCGAACCGTATGTCGTCGAACATGTAGAACTCGGCTTCGGGGGCGAAGTACGCGGTGTCGCCGATTCCGGTGGAGGCCAAGTAGTTCTCCGCCTTACGGGCAATGTTGCGCGGGTCGCGGCTGTACGGCTCCTTGGTCAGCGGGTCGTGAACGAAGAAGTTGATACACAGGGTCTTCGCCGTCCGGAACGGGTCTAGGTAGGCCGTCGTGGGATCGGGGAACAGGGCCATGTCCGACTCATGGATCTTCTGGAAGCCGCGAATCGACGAGCCGTCGAAGTTGACTCCATCCTCGAAGTACTCGGGTCCGAACGTCCCCACCGGAACGGTGAAGTGCTGCATGATGCCGGGCAGGTCGCAAAAGCGAATGTCGATGAACTCGACGCCCTCATCCTTGACATAGGCCAACAGGTCGTCGGCTCCTTGGAACATCTGGCCTCCGGTGAGGTATGTGGTGCCGTTGGGCACGCTCTGTGATTACGCGCTTGAAGGCACGCAAATGGACAACATGCTCAGCCTTGAGCGATTGAGCGCACTCGACGCTGAGCAAGCAAAGCTGGACGAACGCGGATCGGTGTTCCACCCTCGGTTGTTTGGGAAGCCTAATGGAGATGCGATTTCTGTCCAGTTGCGCAAATGTTTCACGCATGTAACACGGGGGGCTGCCAAGGCCGCGAGCATCGGGAATTGCGCGCCGGGGCGCCAGGTAGCCTCAGCCAGGTGGCGGACAAAGCACCGGACACGGCCTCGTCGAGCGAGGGCTATCCCGGCCAGCGTCTTGGCTTGCCACAGGAAGGTCGCGGGTCGCTGGCGAGCTGGCGGGCACGGATCGGCGCCCTGATCATCGACTGGGCGGCCTGCATGGCAGTCGCCGTCGGCTTCTTTGGGACCGCGGTCATGACCGGTGGTGGTTGGCGAGCGTGGATGATCTTGACGGTCTTCTTCGTGGAGTCCGCGCTGCTGTCGTGGCTTGCCGGCGGCAGCTTCGGCCAACTGCTGAGCCGCATCGCGGTCGTACGGCTAGACGCCCAGCCCCTCGGTCTGCCGCGAGCACTGCTCCGGGCACTGCTGGTATCCCTTGCGCTGCCGGCGCTGATCATCTCAACGGACCGTCGTGGCCTTCATGATCTTGCAGTTGGCACCGTCGTGATCAACCGGCGTTGATCTTCACGACTTCTGCTGCGCACGAAAGTGCGGGCGAGCGGCAGGCTTCGGCGCTGGAATGTTGTCAGTAGTCCACACTTCCGCCATCCTGTTGACGAACCGTTGAGCTTGTCCACAGATCCGGTTCCGGGCGACCGAACGATGGGGTGCGTCCGCATGCTCCAGGCATGGCGGAAATTGATTCTCGACGGGAGTGTCCATCGCGACCGCCTGGTGCACCACAGTGACCTTGCTCGGGATCGCCGCCTGGTAGAGATCGACTACCAACGAATGGGTTTCACTTCTACCCAAATACTTCACGAAGGCGCCTCGATCATCGCCACCGCGGACCGACTGCTCGGTCGGCGCTGGAATCCGCGACGGCTCGCACGCGGGGAGGCGCTCCTCGAGGATTCTCTCTTCCGACCGGCTGGCCGAGCGCGGGCCACACGTCATTGGGAACGAGCGCTGTGAGCGCGCGGAAACTGCGGGCGAACCGCACATTCTCCGCGCTGGGTGAGTGTTGCTCACCCACATTTCCGTACGGATTGCCAAGTAGCGACTACAAGATGGCGCCGGGGTTGAGGATGCCGAGCGGGTCGAGCGTGTTCTTGATCTTCTGAGTGAGAGCCATCACGTCAGGGCCGAGTTGAGCGGGCAGGGCGGCCTTCTTGGCTCGACCAACTCCATGTTCACCAGTGATAGTGCCGCCCAGTTCGATCGCCAGCTGCATGATCTCGGTGAAGGCAAGGTAGGCCCGATCTCGCGCCGCCGGATCCCCGCGATCGAAGACGATGGTCGGGTGAGTGTTTCCATCACCGGCGTGAGCGACCACAGGAATCTCGACTGCATACCGCTCCGCCAGGGCGGCGATGCCGCCCAACAGCTGAGGCAGTTGCGGCACCGGTGCGCCCACGTCTTCTAACAAGATGGAGCCCCGGGCTTCGATCGCAGGAAAGGCAGCGCGACGGCCAGCTACGAAGAGTTCACCCTCATCGGGGTCGCTGGTGACGAAGACTTCTTTGGCGCCACCTGTAGTACAGGCAACCTCCATGAATTCGATCTCCGCTGCGCATGCCGCGCCCGGGGCATCGGACTGGGCGATCAGCATCGCGCCCGCCGATCGATCGAGGCCCATCGAGCGGTAATCCTCAACGGCATTGATCGCAGCCTGATCCATCAGCTCCATCATGGAGGCGCGCAATGTTCTGCCGATTGCGACGACAGTATCGGCGGCGGCCTGCACTGTGGGGAAATATGCGACCAGGGTCGAGCGCACCCCCTGTGCGGGAATCAGCCGAAGAATGGCGCGCGTGATGATGCCGAGGGTTCCTTCGCTGCCGACGAAGAGTTTGAGGAGC
>DATEWO010000381.1:0-2189 GCA_035257925.1 Propionibacteriaceae bacterium
CGCGGACGACCCGCGGCCAATGGGATCGGCGCAGCACAACGAGGCCAGGGCCTATCTGGTCGACCAGCTCGAGTCGCTCGGGTGGCGTACCGAAGTCCAGGAATCGATCGGAATGTTCGACTTCGGTGTCGACGGCACCCAGCCGATTGCCGCGGTCAGAAACGTGATAGCGACGAAACCGGGCACCGCTTCGACCGGGACCGTCCTGCTGACTGCCCACTACGACACGGTGGCTGGGGCACCGGGCGCCGGTGACGACGGGATCGGTGTAGGTGTGCTGCTCGAGACCGCGCGGGCGCTCAGTACAGCAGCTGCACCCCGGAACACCGTGATGATCTTGCTCACCGACGCTGAGGAGGTTGGGCTGCTCGGCGCGGAGGCGTTCGTACGGGAGCGCGCGAACGAGCTCGGGACGACCGTCGTGCTCAACCACGAGGCACGCGGCGCAGGCGGCGGCCCGATGACATTCCGCATGTCGTCGCCGAATAGCGAGCTCATCGAGGTATTGGCGGGGGCGCCGGGGGTGTTCGCAGACTCGAGCTCTGAGGCGACCTTCGAGGCGTTGCCGAACGACAGCGACTTCACCCCGTTCGAGCGAGCGGGGCTGTACGGCTACGACACCGCGATCATGGCGGACGGCGCCTACTATCACAGCCCCATCGACGATCCAACCCACCTCAGTGCAGCCTCCGTGCAACAGATGGGTGACACCACACTCGCCCTGACCCGCGAGCTTGCCGGTATGGATCTGGCCGCGATCGGGGGCGGCGGGGAGGAGATCGTCACCGCCCTGCCCTGGGGTCTGCTCTGGTATCCGCAGACCCTTGAGATTCCGCTCGCGATTGGTGTGCTGGTTCTCGCAGCCGTGCTGGTGTGGGTGTTGCGGCGACAGGGTGCGCTGACGCTACCGCGCGTCGCCTTGTCGGTAGTCGCTTCGGTGGTTGTGCTTGTGGTCGCAGGGGTTGCCAGCTACGCGGTGTGGCGATTGGCGCTGCTGATCGACCCGGCCCAGGCTTCTGTCGTGGTCGGCGAGCCGTACCGACCCCTGCTCTACAAGCTGGCGATGCTCTTCGCCGGTCTAGCCGCCGTCCTCTCGTTGTTTGCGCTGCTACGCCGCCGGCTGGGGGGCGTTGGCTTCGCTGCCGGCATGCTCGTCGTGCTCGCCATCGCCGGGGTGCTTCTCGCGTTCACCGTGCCCGGCGTTTCCGGGGCCGTCGTGCAGCCGACGTTGGTCGTGGCGGCGGGTGCAGTCATCAGCGTGCTGCTTCCTGAGCGTCGTACGCTCGCCCGCGCCGGTGTCTACCTGCTTGCGCTGGCCGTAGCCGCGATCATGCTCGGGCCAGCTGTCTGGATCGGGTTCGACATCGGGCTCAATGCGGGGGCGCTCAGTGCGGTTCTGTTCGCGATGTTCGTGACGCTAACGCTTCCACTGATCGAGGCCGCTTGGCCGATTCCTGCGGACACTGTGTCGCGACGGAGAGTGCGCATTGCGGCGGTTCCGACGTTGGTCGTGGTCTTGACTGCCGCACTCACGGCCGCAGGTCTGCTGGCCAACCGCGAAGGTGCGACAGATGCCCGTCAGGAGAACGTCGTGTACTCAGTTGATTCGGATACGAAGCAGGCGCACTGGGCCTCGGGCGCGATGCCGGTGAGTGAGTGGAGTCGATCGCTGCTCAGCGAGCCGGCTGGGCCGCTCGAAGACGCGTTTCCGTGGTCGGCCGGTGCAGAGCTGTGGCACGGTCCGGCGCCGGTCGCAGACCTGTCCCCACCGGCCATGACGGTGCTCGGGGACGTCACCCGGGGCGGTGCTCGAGAGCTGAGGCTCCGGTTGGCGTCCGGCCGCGACGCGTCGACGCTGGGGCTATGGGTCGACGCCGGCAGCGCAGCTGTTCGGAGTGCGACTGTCGCCGGCCGGGACGTTCCGACCGACCGAGCCCAAGGGAAATGGGCCTTCGGCTTCCGCTTCTATGGGGCGCCCGCGGAGGGCGTCGAGGTGCGACTGGTGCTGGACGAGCACGCCGACGGCGTCACGGTCCGGGTCGCTGACTCCACTCACGATCTCGGTGTGGTGCCCGGCTTCATACCACCGCCTCAAGGTCGAGTGCTCGTCACACCCGAGGTGGCGGTGACCAGGGCGATAACACTCTGAGTTATGGGCAGCAGCCGCATACCGACTGATCCTGACCCGC
>DATEWO010000382.1:0-3291 GCA_035257925.1 Propionibacteriaceae bacterium
GGCCAACGACACCCATGAACCGTAGATATCGCTGCGCGGTGCTGGGAAGCGTGGCGATGTCGCTGTCGCAGACCGGCGCGGTGTCAACAGGGCCTGCGGGCAGGCTCAGCTGGTCGGCATACCCCTGGAACCGGCCCCGCATGCCAACGCCAAGAATTCGCTCCCTGAACTTCACTAGGCGGCCGTCTTTGTGTCTTCAAGTGGTGGCCTGCCGGACGACCTCAGCACCGCGCCAGATTCGGCCCGCCGTTTGATCCCACGCAGCATCCCGCCGGACATGACGTAGTCGGCCGGGATGATGGTCGCTAGGTACGTCGCAGTTAGCCATCGCGGCGCGGTTCGGCCGCGCACCCGCAGCTGCAGCCGGGTTCTACCGCCGGGCAGTTCGGTGAGCCGGAAGCTCCACGTCCAATCGATCTCGGCGCCGAACCTCAGTCGCTAGGCCGATGGCACATGTGTTGTCGAGCGCAGCAGCAGCGCCTGCGGGGCGTCGACCTCCACTACGACAAATTCGGCCGTGCCGG
This sequence comes from Propionibacteriaceae bacterium, assembly GCA_035257925.1. GTDB lineage: Bacteria > Actinomycetota > Actinomycetes > Propionibacteriales > Propionibacteriaceae > Microlunatus. Next base: position 525 of record DATEWO010000382.1, read on the forward strand.
GTGGGCCGTCGGGAATGGTGTCCCCGACCTCGAGCGTGCGCAACAGGGCGGGGTCGAGGTGGTCCAGACTCGGCCAGTTCTGCTGGAAGAGCAACCGGTCAACCCAATCCGGCGTGTAATAGCCGCCCAGGTGCCAGCCCATCTGCATGAGCCAGGGCCACACGTCCGCTGGCCGCACTTCGATAGTGATCGCGTGGTTGGTCAGGATGTGCGGCTGGGGCATGAGCTCATCGCCCTGCATTCGCAGCGCCCGTTCCTCCGCGGTCGAACCTGCCCGACGGCCGAGGACGTGCAGCGCGGCGTACCCGATGAGTAATGATCCGAGGACGTACCAACCGATCCGTGCCATCGATATATCACCTCCATGACCGGTTTCACAGCCTGCAATGTGCGCCCGTCGACACTGCGGCGATCGCCTCAGTCTGGGCGAGTGCGGTGCAAACCACGCCCGGAGACAGTCCGGGGCACGAAGCGCACGGGGAGGAAGCTGCCCGACCCGGCCCACGGAACAGGTGGCCGGCGGAGCTGCTCGTACGCCGCCGTTGCCGCGGAATCCAGTCGACTGATCGTGCCGTTCATCAGTACGCTCCAGGCGATCCGGAAGTCATCGGCGTGATAGTCCACTTCGAAAGCGACCGAAGCATCGACCTCCGCCAGCTGGGCTAGTGCGCTATCTGGCGCGGTTTTCATGAAGAGTTGATGGCCAGCGCCAAGACGGTAGTTCATCGGGATGATCTGCAGCCCGGCCGGCGATACGAATCCGACTCGTCCCACGATGGCCACCGCGAGCAGTTCGAAACACTCAGCCTCGGGCAGGGTCCTGATGTATGACACCTTGTCAGGTGAGTCGGCTGCGGGCATCTGCATTCTCCTCACTGCCTTGGACTCCTCGGCGGGATCGCGCGCATTCTCCAAGCGTTGAATCGCTCAGTACTCACTCTCGAACGTGTTGCCGCGCAGCTCTACGGCAGAAAGCTCCTCGCGAGGAGGACCTTGGTCGCTCGTCTCGAGGGAGACCGGTGACTTCACCGAGCTGTCGCCTGATCCTCGCCCGGAGGTTGTGCTCGGCACCATTGCTGGTACGCCTCGACCGCAGTCGGCAAAGTCGCGTAAACCCGATTCTCGATCCGGTCCAGGAATCCGGCCGTCGCGAGCGTCTGCCTGAGCTCCATCTTGAGGCGGGCCAAGCCAAAGACGATACTTCTGTTGGCCAGCTCCTGTCGCACATTCTCTAGGGCGTCAGCCCCAGTGATATCGATCTCGCTGATCGCCTCGATATTCAACACAAACCACCGGACCGGGTGATCCGCATCTTCCAGCGCGGCAAGGGAGCGTCGCTCGAAGTCCTCAGCGTTCGCGAAGAACAGCGGCGAGTCGTAGCGGTAGATCAAGAGTCCGGGCAGCTGGCGGCCGTTCTGGTAGTCCTCGATGTCGTGCATCCCTGCCAGACCCGGCACGTAGCCGAGCACCGCATCGTGCGGCCGGGCAATTCTGCGAAGCAGGTCCAGTACAGACACCGCGACCGCCACGGCAATGCCGTACAGCACACCAACAGCCAGCACTCCTACGGTGGTGGCGACGGCCAGCACGAGTTCGCTGCGACGGAAACGGGCGATCCGACGTAGCTCGGCTACATCGATCAACCGCAAGGCCGCGAACACCACAATGGCTGCCAACGCAGCCATGGGAAAGCCGGCAAGAACCGGCCGGAGTGCAAGAAGGGTAAGGAGAACAACTCCCAACGCGACCAGCGAATGAAGCTGAGTGCGACTGCCCGCGGCATCGCCGACGGCCGTTCGGCTGCCGCTGCTGCTCACCGGGAAGCCCTGCAGTACGCCCGCGGAGAGATTGGCCGCGCCCAGGGCCAAGAACTCCTGCCGCGGGTCGATCCGATCTTCACCTCGAATGGCGAAGGCCCGAGCGGTCAAGACATTGTCCGTGTAACCGACGACGGTAATGCCGAGCGCCGCGCCGACTAACGCGGCGAGGTCGATGGCACCGAAATCGGGCAGAGACGGCCGCGGCAGCCCTGCAGGGATCTCGCCAACCACCGCTACACCAGCACTCTGCAGGTCGAACAGTGCTACAACGACTGTCGACCCGACAACAGCCACAAGCGGACCCGGCGCAGCCGGGATCCATCGGCGTAACGCGATCAGCAGTGCGAGCACGAGGACGGCAAGGCCAAAGGTGAGAAGGTGAATCTCATCCAGGTGCCGCAGCAGGTATCCGATTTCAGTAAAGGTGTCTCCGGACGGAATAGGGATACCGGTGAACTTGTCGAGCTGGCTAATGATCATCAAAACAGCGATTCCCGCCATGTAACCGGTGAGAATCGGATGGGACAGCAGATTCGCCAGAAATCCCAACCGAGCCAACCAGCCGACCAGACAGATTGCACCGACCGCAATTGCCAGAGCCGCAGCCGCCTGGCCCGGGAGCACACCGCCCGCCGTCAGAGCAGCTAACGCGGTTGCTGTCATCAGCGCTGTGGTCGATTCCGGGCCTACGGACAGCTGCCGCGACGACCCAAGGACTGCATACACCACCAGCGGCCCCATGACCGCCCATAGACCGGTGACCGGAGGGAGGCCGGCTACTTCCGCGTAGGCCATGACCTGCGGTATCAGATAGGCCGCGACCGTACAGCCCGCTACCAGATCGCCGCGCAGCCAAGCCCGTCTGTAGTGCCGCAGCACGGGGATCCCTGGAAAGAACCGGCTGGTTCGGCTAGACGTGCCTGCCGCAAAATCATCATTCGCCAAGA
>DATEWO010000383.1:0-16617 GCA_035257925.1 Propionibacteriaceae bacterium
CGGCCTCCGGGGAGTTCGCGAACCAGTTGATCCACGCAACCGCGGCCTCCGGGTTCTTGGTCTTGCTCGACGCCGACCACAGCATGCTCGCCTTGTACCAAGTTTTGCGTTCGGTTGCCTTGCCTGCCAGGCTCGGGCCCCGCAGCATCGTCCTCGGTTCCCCGGCCGCTGCGCTATGCGCTAGCAGCTGATTGGAGTTCGAGGCATACATGGCAGCTGTCCCGACCGCGATCGAACTCTGGTCCAGCGGCTTGGCAAGCTCCTCGGTCGCCTGCTCGGGCGTTCCAAAGGCCTTGGCTTTCACGCCCTTGAGCAGGAAGTCGTACCAGGCTTGAGCTTCGGCTACGTCAAACCCAAGCCCGTCCGGCGTGAAGAGTTCCTTGCCGTTCTGGCGCACGAACGTGCCGAACATTGCATCTGAGCTCAGCAACTGCGCGACGCCGAAGGGCACGCCCGCTTTGGAGGCAACCTCCGCACCAACCTCAATCATCTGGTCCCAGGTCCAGGTTTTGTCGTCGGGCAGGTCCATTTTGGCCTTCTCGAAGAGCTGGGGGTTGGAAAGGATGATCGCGCTGTTGATGCCGGCATTGACGCCGACCAGCTTGTCGTTGATCTTGCCCGAGTCGACGGTGCCCTCGACGAACTTGGACGTGTCAACGCTGCCCAGATCTAGCAGAGCGCCGCGAGTGCCGTACTCGGAGATGTAGTTCATGTCCATCTGAATGATGTCGGGGGCTTGGCCGCCGGCCGTCTGGGTGGCCAACTTGTCCCAGTAGCTGTTGAACTCACCCGGCTGAGCCGAGATCTTCACATTGGGATTGGCGGCCGTGTACGCAGCGATCATCGCTTCGGTGTTCTTGTTGCGCGTCGGGTTGCCCCACCAAGCTAAAGCCAGCTCGGTCGCACCGCCCTCGCCGCCGCCACCCTGAGAACCACTGCCACCTTGAGAACCAGGGGCGCAACCCGCTAGCCCCATCGTGGTGGCCGCAGCAGCTAGCCCTCCCGCTCCAATCAAAAACTGCCTACGGTTAATGGCCATCGTTGCTTCCCTTCGCCATTGATGTGAAGTTGATGTGAAAGCGTTTTCTCACACACTACGGTCGGAACACTACGGTGGTTTCCTCGATGGTGTCAACGCCCCTGCGGACGCTGAAACCAAACTGAGAAACTTGTCCCTCGCGCGCTGCAAACATCCCACGCAGCGTGGGATGTTCACGCTGGGCATGGCATGCACGCCATACACAGCGTGAAGAACCTGAGTACAGCTCTCTGCCAACCGTGGTACTCGTTCATAGTTAACAGCTATGAAGCCCACTGCGGATTGCGTTGGTCAAGGTTTCGACGCTATATTCCCGAGAAAGGTGCGCGAAAGCGTTTTCTGAGATGTACCGCCCTGATCGGTTTGGAGATGCGGATGGCTCAACACACGGTTCGAGTGATCATGAACGGGGTAACCGGCCGAATGGGCTATCGCCAACATTTGGTGAGATCCATTCTGCCAATCAGGGCCGATGGCGGGGTCCTTCTTCCCGACGGCGACCGCGTCACAGTTGAGCCGATTCTGGTGGGCCGGAATGCCGAGAAGCTTGCCGTTCTCGCCGCCCAGCACGGCGTATCCGATTTCACGACCGATCTGGACGAGGCGCTGAGCGATGACACAGCGTCGATCTATTTCGACGCCCAAGTCACCTCAGAGCGCAAAAAGTCGATCCTGAAGGCGCTGGCCGCAGGCAAGCACATCTATACCGAGAAGCCGATCGCGGAGTCGGTCTCCGAAGGTGTGGAGCTGGTCACCGCCGCTGGTGAGGCGGGCGTGATCAACGGCGTTGTCCACGACAAGCTTTACCTGCCGGGCCTGTTGAAGTTGAAGCGGCTGATCGATTCCGGGTTCTTCGGGCGCATTCTCTCAGTACGCGGGGAGTTCGGGTACTGGGTCTTCGAGGGTGATCTGCTGCCTGCCCAGCGACCCAGCTGGAACTACCGGGCCGAGGATGGCGGCGGCATGGTGTTGGACATGTTCCCGCACTGGAATTACGTGCTGGAGAACATCTTCGGGAAGGTGCTCGCGGTGACCGCAAAGGCGGTCACTCACATCCCCGAGCGATGGGACGAGCAGGGCCGCAAGTACGCCGCCACCGCCGACGACGCCGCGTACGCGATCTTCGAACTCGAAGGCGACATCATCGCTCAGATCAACTCATCCTGGGCGGTTCGGGTCGATCGAGGCGAGCTCGTCGAGTTCCAGGTGGACGGCACGCATGGCTCGGCGGTGGCCGGTCTCTTCGGTTGCCGCATCCAACCCCGCGTTCGGACCCCCATGCCGGTTTGGAACCCTGATCTGCCGACGACCGAGGACTTTCGCAGCCAGTGGGAGCAGATCCCGGACAACGCCGAATTCATAAACGGCTTCCGGGCGCAATGGGAGCAGTTCCTGTCCGACGTGGACGCGGGCCGCCCACACCCCTACGGCCTTGGCGCGGGTGTTCGGGGCTTGCAGCTCGTCGAGGCCGGCTTGAAGTCCTCGGTCGAGGGTCGCCGGGTCGAGATCGAGAAGGTCGCGTGATGACCACGACAACGGCCACGGTTGCGCTCCCAGAAGTCGGCGGCGGCTGGCGTGAGATCGAGCTTTCCGAACCGCGGGCATGGGCAGAGCATCCCCAGGCCTTTCAGAGCCGGATCGCCTTCGCTGCGGCCCACGTGGTGGCCGACCCGCTCGGTGAGAACGTCCCAGGCGCCCCGGCGGCCGTTGACTGGGAGGCCACCCTGGCGTTTCGACGCCACCTGTTTCGCTACGGGATGGGTGTCGCCGAGGCTATGGACACCGCACAGCGCAACATGGGTCTGGACTGGCCCGCCACCCAAGAGTTGATCACCCGCAGCGCGGCGCTGGCCCGCGAGCATGGTGCCCGAATCGCCTCTGGCGCCGGCACGGACCAGCTCCTCGTCCCAGCCGACAGTCTTGATGAGGTCACCCGCGCGTATCTGGAGCAGGTGGGGTTCGTCGAGGCGGCGGGCTCGCAGGTGATCTTGATGGCCTCGCGCCAACTGGCGGCCGTTGCTCGTAGCGCCGAGGACTACCTTCAGGTCTACTCAGCCATCTTGTCTCAAGCCGACCAGCCGGTGATCTTGCACTGGCTGGGTGAGATGTTCGATCCGCAATTGGCCGGCTACTGGGGGTCGACGGAGATACCAACAGCCACCCGCACCTTCCTCGACCTGATCCGCGAGCACAGCGCCAAAGTCGACGGCGTGAAGGTCTCGCTACTCTCTGCTGATCATGAGCAGCAGCTGCGTGCCGCGTTGCCGTCGGAGGTGCGGCTCTACACCGGCGATGACTTCAACTATCCGGAACTCATCGAGGGTGACGGGACGCATCATTCAGACGCGTTGCTCGGCGCCTTCGCTGCCATCGCACCGGCTGCTTCGGCCGCCCTGAGCGCGCTGGACGACGATGACATTGACAGATATCGCCGGGAGATGAATCCAACGCTGCCACTGTCCCGCCATATCTTTGCGACGCCCACCTACTACTACAAGACCGGGATCGCCTTCCTTGCCTGGTTGAACGGCCATCAGGACGGCTTCATGATGGTGGGCGGCCTGCAATCGGCTCGCTCGATTCTCCACCTGGCCCGCGTATTCGAGCTGGCCAACGAGGCACAGTTGCTGACCGACCCAGACCTCGCGGCTCACCGCCTTAGCCAGCTGTTCGCGACCGCGGGCCTAGCCAGGTGACTAACCGAGCGGCGCCGAGCCGGCTCTCGCTCAATCAGCGGACCACCGCCTCCTGGTCGCTGCCCGAAGCGGTTCAAGGTTGCCTCGACGCGGGTCTCGGCGCAATCGGGGTCTGGCGGGAACAGCTCGCCGAGGTCGGGCTCGACGAAGCCTGCCGGCTGGTCGCCGAATCGGGGCTGCGGGTTTCCTCGCTGTGCCGCGGCGGGTTCTTCACCGATCCGGGCGAGGCACAAGCGGCAGAGGCCAGGAACCGGGAGGCCATCGAGGAGGCGGCGGCATTGAATGCCGCGACGCTGGTGCTGGTCGCCGGTGGACTGCCGCCCGGCGACCGGGATCTGGTAGCCGCGCGGGACCGCGCTGCCCAAGCGATCGAGAACCTGGTCCCGTACGCCCACGAGCTTGGGGTCAATCTCGGCATCGAGCCGATGAACCCGATCTATGCGGCTGATCGCGGGGTGATTTCTACACTTGCCCAGGCGCTCGATATCGCCGAACGCTTCGAGCCGGGAGATGTCGGCGTGGTGGTCGACACCTTCCACCTGTGGTGGGAACCGGGCATTGCCGATCAGCTGCTGCGGGCCGGACCACGCATTGTGAGCTATCAGGTCTGCGACTGGATCACTCCGCTGCCGGCGGACACCCTGCTTGCCCGCGGCATGATGGGCGACGGACATGTCGACTTCGCCGCCTTCACCAGATGGGTCGCGCGGGCCGGCTATAGCGGTGATATTGAGGTGGAGATCTTCAACGCCGATCTGTGGGCCGCCCCCCCAGCTGAGGTCGTGGACACCATAGTGGAGCGCTATCTGGACTTGGTAGAGCCGTATATGGGCAAAGATGCGCCCTGAGCCCTTCGACAAGCTCAGGACAGCGCTTGTAGAAGGGCCGGCAGCTGGGCTTCGACAGGCTCAGCCCGCATCACAAAGTAGGAGAAAGGGCAGACGACGATGTGGACACTGTCAGGATTCATCGATGAGATCTCCGAGGACTTCAACGAGCAGTGCAAGGTCGCTTCTGGCCTTGGCCTGAGCCATGTGGAGGTACGCAGTGCGTGGGGAACCAACATCCTCGACCTCGACAACGATCAACTGGGCAGCGTGCGGGAGACTCTCGCGGAGTACGAGCTGAAGGTTTCCAGTATCGGCTCGCCAATCGGCAAGATCTCCATCGACGACGAGTTTCCACCTCACCTGGAGCGGATGCGGCACGCCGTTGACGTTGCCCACGCATTGGAGGCTCCGTACATCAGAATCTTTTCGTTCTTCATCCCTGCCGGTACTGACCCCGACAGTCGCCGCGACGAGGTCCTCAGCCGGATGAGCGCGTTGGCCGAGGCGGCCGCGGGCGAGGACGTGATCTTGGTGCACGAGAACGAGAAGGAGATCTATGGCGATATCCCTCGCCGCTGCCTGGACATCGTCACCACCGTGTCGGCACCTCAACTGCAGCTCGCCTGGGATTCAGCCAACTTCGTTCAGGTCGGAGTGCGGCCGTTCACCGAGGGATACGACATGTTGCGTCCACATGTCAGCTATATCCAGATCAAAGACGCGCTGCTGTCGGACGGGACGGTCGTGGTAGCCGGCGCGGGTGACGGGGAAGTCGTCGAGACGATCCGGGCGCTGCGCGCCGACGGTTTCGATGGCTTCTTCTCACTGGAACCGCACCTGGGAGAGGTCAGTGCGAGAACAGTGCACTCCGGACCAGAGCTCTTCGCCCAGGCCTGGAGGGCCTTCACTGACATCTTGACCAGCGAGGGGATCGCGTACGCATGAGCGCCACCTCTCCCGATGCGAACGATCGAGCCAGGATTGCCCTGGTCGGTGCAGGTGTTATCGGTGCCGTACATGGCCAAGTGATCAGCGAGCTGGCCGACCAGGTCGAGTTGGCCGCGGTGGTCGATCTGCACGCCGACCGCGCCAAGCGGCTGGCCGTCGAACACGGTGGCGAAGTTTTCACTTCTCTCACCGAAGCTCTCGCCGCGGTCCCCATCGACATTGTTGTGGTGTGCACACCTACTGGTCGGCATGGTGAGGTGGCGATCGAGGCGCTCGAGGCCGGCAAGGACGTGATCATCGAGAAACCGGCTGAGACCACGGTGGCCAAGACTGATCAGATCATCGAGGCGCAACGCGAGGCCGGAAAGCTGGTGGCGGTGATCTCGCAGCATCGATTCGACCAGTCAACTGAGATTGCGCTTGCTGCGATCGAGAAGGGCGAACTGGGTCGGCTCACTACCGGTATCGCGTCGATCGACTGGTGGCGCGGTCAGAGCTACTACGACTCCGGCGACTGGCGCGGCACCTGGGAGCTCGATGGCGGCGGCGCCTTGATGAACCAGGGCGTACACACTGTCGACCTGCTGGTTGCGACGATGGGCCGTCCGGTCGAGGTGTTCGCCTACACCGATACTCTTGCCCACCAACGGATCGAAGTTGAGGACGCGGCCGTGGCGGTGGTGCGATTCGAGAACGGTGCACTCGGGGTGCTGCACGCCACGACCGCCGCGTACCCCGGACTGAGCGCTCGGCTGCAGGTGCACGGGGATCGGGGCTCGGTCGTGATCGACAATGATCTTCTGACTTTCATTCACACAACGCCGCAGGGCAGCGGCGCCGAAGAAAGGTCGTACGGGTCTGCCTCGGACTCGATCAATCAGGTCGACACCTACGACCTGACGGAGCAGACCGGCCCAACCGCCGGCAGTAGCGCGGGCGGCCTCTCCCCGCTGGCGCATCGCCGCCAATACGAGAACTTTCTGGCTGCGCTGGCTGGCAAAGAGCCCGTCCGGGTCGATCTTGAGACCAACCGTCGTTCCATCGGAGTCATCACGGGTGTGTACGAATCGGCCAGGACGGGGAAACCGGTCGCCTTGTGATCATGGCTGCGCCGGGAGCGCTCATCAGGCTGTGCGGGCCGCCGAGCTCCGGTGAGCGAGCCGTTCAGTGCGGGCCCTGAGCACGAGCAAGGTGAGCGTTCCGGCAACGATGATGGCGGACAAGTTGATCACCAGCTGAATGGCCGACCCGACCGCCTCCCGTGGTACCCAATAGGCGAGTGCGACAGCCGCATTGGCGGCAGCGGGGATCGTGGTGACGGAGATCAGGACGCCCACCAGCGCTCCGGACTTGGCCGATGTGAGCGACAGCATGCCTGCGATGCCGGCCAGGAAACCAACGATCCACGACAAGGCGTCGGGCTTCCAGATGAAGCTGGTGAGCGGTCGCTCGGCGGTGAGCATCGAGGCGTTGAGAAGCCCTAGGGCGGTCATGATCCAGGTGAAGATCACCGTGGCTGCCATGCCGACTGCGAAACCCAGGACCAATGTGCCCAACGCCTGGGTGGCGTGGTGCCGACGGCGCGTGATGAGGCCCACGCAGAAGGCTACGAGCGGCCCGAACTCGGGTCCGACGACCATCGCGCCGACAATCAGGATCGGCTGATCGAGCATCACTCCGATGCCAGCAATCATGGTCGCCACGATCATGAAGGCGAGGTAGGTGACTGAGAGGTGGGTCTCTTCTCCGGCATTCTGCTCTAGTTCCTCCCAGACGACTGCGTCCACGGGCTCGCCAGGCGCCTCCTGCTCGGCCTTGCTCGCCGACTCGGAGATGGTGATGTCCAGGCGCTCGACCACAATGGCACCTTTGTGCTCCAAGCCGAGATCTCGGAGCGCCTCGAGGACCTCAGTCGCGCTCTCTCGGGCGACGTCGAAGCTGACGACATCGCCCGATGGTTTGCGGGCCCCGTTTTCGGTAACACAAAGGTGTGTGACGGCGGGGTTGCCGTCGAGCAGTCGAAGCACCTCCAAGGTGGACTCCGGCGGGGCTATCAGGCGTACGTGGAGCATCATCGAGCTCCAGTGACTGTCAGGTCGTTGCTCATGGCCTGAACGTATCGGCTCGGTGCTCTCGGTTGGCCGTTCGTTTGCTCCGCGGCTCCATGCGGCTTAGGGCCCGGAGCGCTCGTCTTGACGGTTGTGATGGAAGACGTACGGGTTGGGGTGCGTTTGAGCGCTCGTCTTGACGGTTGTGATGGAAGACGCACGAGCGGGGGCTACCGGGCGACTGTGTCTACCCCGTCCTCTGCTTCGGCTTGCTGGTTGTTCTCAGAGGACGATTCTCGCAGCGAGGCGCTGTCGAGAATTCTCTCGACTTCCTGGAAGAAGCCCTTAGGTGCATCGGCTCCGAGAGCATTCCCGAGGCAATAGCTGCGATACTCCCGGCGCGCCGCAGCGAGAGAATCCGGACCGAGCAGCTCGTCAAGGGCCGCAGGCAGCGTGCTCAAGTCCCGTTCGATGACGTAGGCGACCCGGGCCGTCGGAATCGACTGTCGAAACGCGGAGCCCTTTTGGCGACTCGCGACCATGGCCATCGGCTTTCCGGTCGCCAGGAAGTGCGACGCCACCGCCGACACGTCGCTGATCAGCGCATCGCAATGGTTGAAGCAGGCGGGAAGATCCCAGTCGACCTCGGCAGCGCGGCCGAAGACATGCTGGCGACCAGTGGCCTTGCGGTCCGCGCTCAGTCGCTGCTGGATGTCCTGGGCAATGCCGGTCTGCTGCGGGTCGCTATAGGTATGTGGATGCGGTCGGAAGATCACCGTGACTCCGCGGGCGAGCAGCGCATCGACAATCCGAGGACCTAGCGGAAGTGAGGAGTAATTGGTGCTGGGTTTACCCCCATGCCAGGTTGGCGCGTAGAGCACCGTACGCGGCGCCTCAGCCGGCAGTGGCACGTCCCGCGTCTCGATGTGCTCGATCTGTGGCTCTCCAACGATCGCGAATTGTTCAGGGCGGATTTTGACTCCGTGCGCTGCATAGCGATCCACGCCTAGCTGACCAGCGACGAAGATCTTGTCGAAGGCTGCGTGGCGGGCGCTGAAGTTGGCCGCTTTGTCTGAGTCACCATGGTTCAACCAGATGTGAGTCAGCCTGCTGAAGCGCAACATGTCGGCATTGTCCGCGTGGTTCTGGACGTAGAAAGCGACCTTCAGCGAATCGACCACAAGGTGCCAAAGGCGGCCGTGTGCGCTGCTCGGCTTGGGAACCACCACCGGCGCCGAGGTCAGCTTGGTGATTTCGGGCACCGTCGACGGCTGGCACGTGATCACAATGAAGCGCCGGTTCAGCCGTTCGAAGTAGGGCAGCCACATGCCGAGCTGGTACGTGGCGCCGCTGCGGGCGGCGTAATACACCGCGAACTCGGGTCGGTACTGCTGGAGGGCCTTACGGACGCCCATCGCGGAGCGGCGGCTGATCATGACCGCTCGGACGGCATACCCGCTCATGATCAGGAACGGCATGATGCCCAGGACGACGATCAACAGGTAGCACCATCCCGGAGCTCCGGCTGCGGCCAGCAGTACGCCTACCGCCGCCACAGCGAATGGCGCAAGCGCCACGAATGTCGCGCGGAAGGGTGGCTGCGGCACTTCAGCAGAACCGGGCAGATGCACCGCCACCGGTGCCGCCTTGATCAACAGCAGTCGGAGGGTCGGTTCGGAGAGGATTGCGAGTATTGCGATGCCAGTCGCTATCCAGATCCACACCGTGTCATCAGGCCGTCGCGCCAGGTAGCCCGCCGCGACCGCGACGAGGACGATTATCCGCGCCGCCTTATAGGTCGCCAGCACGGCGCGCCCGCGGCTGATGTCGCGACGCAGCAGCCAGCCGAGCATGATCACCGACGTCACGCCCAAGGCAGCGCCCAACCAGAAAACAGCGGAGTCGGCGGCGGCGACGTACATCACGACAGCGCCGGCAACCGCACAGACATTGAAGAGGTTATTGACGATCAGGTCGACGATTCTCGACTGCGTGGCACCAGCGAAGTCGGACCAGGCGTCGATGCTCATGGCTCGGGCAGACTTAGTTGACTCCATAGCAGGAGCAAGGGTATCGCCCAACGTGACTTGTCCGCGTACCAGCAAACACCGGTTATCTCAGGGTGCCACGGTTACGATGAAGCAGTGGCACGAGGTGATGGCCTGCTGAACCACGACATCGATCCCGGGGACCGTGGGCCACAGGATGCATGTGGCGTTTTCGGCGTCTGGGCGCCCCGCGAGGAGGTCGCCAAGCTCACCTACTTCGGGCTCTACGCGCTGCAACACCGGGGGCAGGAGTCGGCGGGAATCGCGGTCAGCAAGGGCTCGCAGATCGTGGTCTTCAAAGACATGGGGCTGGTGTCGCAGGTCTTCAACGAGGCGACGCTGGACTCATTGGGCGATGCTCACCTCGCTATCGGGCATTGCCGCTACTCCACAACCGGCGCCAGCGTTTGGAAGAACGCGCAGCCGACCTTCCGCTCGACTGCGGTCGGGAGTATCGCGCTCTGCCATAACGGCAATCTGACCAATTCGTTGGAGCTGCAGAGCTGGCTGAAGGAGCGCGACCAACACAACGGCTCGCTCCTACCTGGGTCGCTGTCCAACGACGCGACCAGCGACACCTCACTGATCACTGGACTGTTGGCCACCTACCCGGGTCTGAGCACCGAGGAGGCGGCGTTGGACGTGCTGCCCAGGCTGCGCGGCGCCTTCAGTTTGGTCTTCATGGATGAGGAGACCCTGTACGCCGCGCGGGATCCCCAGGGGATCCGGCCGTTGGTGCTGGGCCGGCTGGAACGCGGCTGGGTCGTGGCCAGCGAGACCGCGGCGCTGGACATCGTCGGGGCGACGTTCATCCGGGAGGTCACGCCGGGTGAGCTGATCGCGGTCGATGCTAACGGGCTGCGGAGTCGCACCTTCGCCCAGGCCGAGCCCAAGGGCTGCTTGTTCGAGTACGTGTACCTGGCCCGACCCGACACCATGATTTCCGGTCGCCGGTTGCACTCGGTGCGGGTCGAGGTGGGCCGTACTCTGGCACGCGAGTTTCCCGCGGATGCCGATCTGGTGATCCCGGTCCCTGAGTCCGGCACACCTGCTGCCATCGGCTACGCCGAAGCCTCTGGCATCCCGTACGGGCAGGGGTTGGTCAAGAACTCCTACGTCGGCCGTACCTTCATCCAGCCCAGCCAGACCATTCGCCAGCTGGGCATTCGTTTGAAGTTGAACCCGCTACGGGATGTGATCGCCGGCCAGCGTTTGGTCGTGGTGGACGACACCATCGTGCGTGGCAACACGCAGCGGGCGATTGTGCGGATGCTGCGCGAGGCCGGGGCGAGTGAGGTGCACGTACGCATCTCCGCTCCGCCGGTGAAGTGGCCGTGCTTCTACGGCATCGATTTCGCTACCCGTGCTGAACTCATCGCCAATGGCCTAGACACCGATGAGATCTGCCGCTCGATCGGGGCGGATTCGCTCGGCTACGTCTCACTCGACGGTCTGGTGGCGGCGACTCAAGTCGGCAAGCAAGCGCTCTGCCGCGCCTGCTTCGACGGTATTTATCCCGTCGAATTGCCGCTCAGTGAGCGGCTGGGCAAGTCCATCCTCGAAGACCCCGCCGACCTTGAGCCGGTTGCTTCCGGAGTCGGCGCCATCGATGCCCTCAGCCGTCCCTAACTCCCACAAGTCGGCGTACGCGGCGTCCGGGGTAGACATCGAAGCTGGTGACCGGGCAGTCGAGTTGATGAAGGAATGGGTCGCCAAGGCCCAGCGCCCGGAGGTCATGGGCGGCATCGGCGGCTTCGCGGGACTGTTCGACGCCAGTGCAGTCGCGCAACGCAACCATCCGGTCCTGGCCACATCGACGGACGGCGTCGGCACGAAGGTCGCCATCGCCCAGGCGCTGGACCGACACGACACCATCGGCTTCGACCTGGTCGGCATGGTGGTCGACGACCTGGTCGTGTGTGGAGCCGAACCGCTGTTCATGACCGACTACATCGCCTGCGGCAAGGTCGATCCCGAACGCATCGCGGCAATCGTGCAGGGAATAGCTATGGCATGCAGCGAGGCCGGCTGCGCGCTGCTGGGCGGTGAGACTGCCGAGCATCCTGGACTGCTGGCACCCCATGAATACGACCTCGCCGGGGCGGCAACCGGAGTAGTGGACAAAGACATGATCTTGGGGGCGGATCGAGTCCGAGCTGGCGATGTGGTCTTGGCCATGGAGTCTTCCGGCCTGCATTCCAACGGTTATTCCCTTGTCAGGCACATCCTTGACGTGCAGTCGAGCTGGACGCTGGATCAATTTGCTCCCGAGCTCGGCCGGACCCTCGGCGACGAGCTGTTGATGCCGACCCGGATCTATACCCGCGATTGCCTGGCACTGATCGATGCGGTTGAGGTGCATGCCATGAGCCATGTCACCGGCGGCGGGCTCGCCAGTAATCTGGCTCGGGTCATCCCGGACTCATGTCAGGTGCAGATCGACCGCGCAACGTGGCGGCCTGCCGCTATTTTTGGGCTCATCGAGCGACTCGGGGAGATCTCCCAGTCGGACCTCGAAGCAACCTTCAACATGGGCGTTGGCATGGTGGCGGTCGTGTCTCCAGACTCGGTCGACGAAGCCGTTGCCCTGTTGGCGGGGCGTGGACTGCATTGCTGGATCTGCGGGTCTGTTGGGCCCGCCAGGCCGGGCGGCGGGGGCACCGTCAGCCTGCTCGGGGACTACGCCGTGGCTGAATAGACCCGATGAGCGAGGGTGTCCAGAACCACACTGGTCAGGCGCTCCGACACTGGTCCCGCCGCTTTGCACCCTTGGGACCATTAGGTAGCCTTTCCCTCACGACATTAACCATTCTGAGCCGCGGCCACGCCGCAGGCAGACAACGTGCGAGGGGGTCGACCCGATATGGGGCGCGGCCGTGCAAAAGCAAAGCAGACGAAGGTTGCCCGCGAACTTAAGTACCGATCCTTCGAGACGGACTTCTCATCGTTGGAGCGCGAACTTCGGTCTGGGTCAGAAGGCCATGACGTACCGCCGGCATATGCGGACCTCGTCGAGGAGCAGGAAGACGACGAGGACCCCTCGGGCGGCGAGCGGGAATACGGGCACCTTCGCAAGTCAGGGTAAGGAAATCGCGCCCACTCGCCACTCGCGGGCAATAGCCTGGACCGCATGAGCCAGAACCCTCAAGACAATCCCGACCAGCCACAGCCGCCGGCTGAGGCTGATCCGGCAAACTTCAGCGAGCCAGTGACCAGCCCATCGACGGCGAGCGACAACGCCGCTGACGTCACCGCAGATTCGGCTGGTACGCCGGCGTCCGTCCCGAGGGCTGCAGGCTCTGGTGACGCGTATGACACCTCGACGAACCCGTACGCGTCCGAATCGACTGCTCCCACCGACGATTCCGGTTCACCGGGCGTAGAGGCGCCGAATGGCTACCCCCCTCAGCAGCACTACAGTGATCCATCTGCTAGTGGGCAGGCCACCGGGTACGGTCAGCAGACTCCGCCGCCCTATGGTCAGCAGACCCCTCAGGGCTACCAGCAGCAGGGTTACACCGATCCCAACGCCGGTTATCAGCAGCAGGGTTATGGCAGCCAGTATCAGCAGGGCGGCTATCAACAGCAGAGCGGATATCAACAGCAGGGCTACCAGCCGTACGGCGACCCGAACCAGCAGGCGTACGCCCAACAGGGCTATGGGCAGCAGGGTTATCCGCAGCAGCAGTACGGCCAGCCCGGCTATCCGCAGCAGCCGTATGCCTATGCAGGCCAGGCGCCGGTGTCGGAGAGTGATGAGAAGACCTGGGGGATCATCTCCCACATCAGCATCCCATTCTTCGGTTTCATTGGCCCACTCATCGCCTACCTGGTCTACAAAGATCGCAGTGAGTGGTTGAAGCAGACCACCACTGAGGCGCTCAACTTCTCAATCTTGTACAGCATCGCCTATTTGATCAGTGTGATCACGATCGCGGTTGTCATCGGGTTGATCTTGTGGCCGCTGGTCTTCATCGTCGCGTTGATCTTCTGCATCATGGGCACGATCGCTGCCAACAAGCACGAGTTCTACAAGTACCCGATCAACGTCCGCTTCATTAAGTAGACCTTCCTGGGACTATGGGTGAGTGACCACCTGGAGTCCCGACTTCCTGGCCGGCTACGAAATAACCGACCTCGCACTACCAGGTGTGGAGCCTGCTGCTGGTGAGCCTCCGGACGTCAACCTCGTCGCAACGCTGATCCGGAAGACCTCCGATCGGGTCGCGCGGCGCGCGGTCTTGTACTTACACGGCTGGAACGACTACTTCTTCCAGACCCATCTGGCCGACTATCTGAGCGACCTCGGGTATGACTTTTACGCGCTCGACCTGCGACGTTACGGGCGGAGCATCCGGTCAGGCCAATTCCGGGGGTTCATCACCAACCTTGACGATTACTCTGTTGAGCTTGATGCGGCGGCCGATCTGATTGCGGCTGATCATGATCGGCTGCTGCTCATGGGCCACTCCACGGGTGGATTGATCGCCGCCCTCTGGGCCGCCCGCAACTCCGAACGCCTCGAAGGTTTGATCCTCAATTCACCGTGGCTCGACTTGCAGGGCTCGGCGATCGTACGAACCCTGGGTACACCGGTGATCGACAGGCTGGGCAGTCGTGCGCCGACATCAATCATCCGGTTGCCGGATCTTGGCTTCAATGCCCGCGCGCTCCATGTCAGCCTGGGCGGGGAGTGGGACTACGACCTGCAGCTGAAATCGACGCCTGGCCCGCCCATTCGAACCGGTTGGTTACGTGCGATCCTGCTCGGACATCAGCGGGTTGCTGCGGGTTTAGGGATAAGTGTGCCGATCTTGGTGCTGGCCTCAACGACGACGGATTTCTCGCGGCGCTGGCATGAGGGGCTGCGGCTCGTCGACACGGTGCTGGATGTGGAGCAGACCGCGGCACGGGCTGTCCGCCTCGGGCCGCACGTCACCGTGGTCAGAATTCCGGAGGGCCTGCACGATCTCACCTTGTCCGCTCCGCAGGTACGCAAGCAAGCGCTGGACGAGATCGGCCGGTTCGTCGAGGCGTACGTCAAGCGCGGGTCTTCGTTGCTCAATGGGTCTGTTGGAGGCGGTGCGCGCACTGATTAGATGAGCACGTGACTGAGATGCCTCATGTAGTGATTGTTGGCGCTGGCTTCGGAGGCTTATCGGCAACCGAGGAGCTGTCCAAAGAAGGGTTCCGAGTCACGCTGCTTGACCGATTTCCCTACAACACGTTTCAGCCGCTGCTCTATCAGGTTGCGACCGGCGGCCTTAATCCCGGCGATGTCACGTATTCGCTTCGCTATTTCGCCGCTAGACACGAGGGCGTCCGATTCCGTTGCACCGAGGTCGTTGGGATTGACCATGATCAGCAAGAGGTCATTTGTGACGACGGGGTTCGGGTCCCTTTCGATTACTTGATCATCGGAACGGGGATTACGACGAACCATTTCGGTATTCCGGGTGCTGTCGAGTACACCATGTCGATGTATACCCGGGCTGAGGCTCTGAAGGTGCGCGACACGATCTTCGGCAGCCTGGAGATCATTGCTGGCCAGTCCGATCCCAACACCGGCGCATTCACTGTCGTCATCGTCGGTGGCGGCCCGACCGGGGTGGAAATGGCCGGGCAGCTGGCCGAGCTCAAGACCCAGATGCTGCCGTCCACCTATCCCGAACTCAATCCGGCCCGAGTCCATGTGGTGCTGGTCGAGATGACTGATCATCTCTTGGCGCCTTTTGACGACTCGCTGCGGAAATACACCTTGCAGGAACTGATCAAGCGCGGCGTCGACGTTCGGCTTAACACGGCGATCACTGAAGTGGAGGCTGATCGCGTCGACTTCAAGGACGGCTCGTCCATGCCGGTCGACCTCGTGATCTGGGCGGCAGGTGTTGCTGGTGATCCTCGAGTGCGGGATTGGGGACTGCCGATCGGACGGGCGGGGCGGATTGAGGTCAATGACGACACCCGTGTCTTGGGTGAGGAGCGAATCTTCGCAATCGGCGATGGCAGCGTCATCGTGGACAACCCGCTGCCGCAGCTGGGGCAGCCGGCCATCCAGATGGGGAAGTTCGCCGCCAGGCAGATCGCCAGGTTGCATCGCGGACTCGACACGCAGGATTTCTCGTACCACGACAAAGGCATCATGGCCACCATCGGCCGCGGCGACGCGGTTCTCGAGATGCCCATTGGGGTCAAGCTCAAGGGCGTCCTGGCCTGGGTCGGGTGGATCGTGCTGCACATTGCTTATCTGCTTGGCGGCCGTAACCGGATGCAGACCTTGATCAACCTCGGTGCTCGTTACTTCGGCCCGCGGCGCTCGAACGCGATCGTTGGTGATGTGCTGCCGACGCCGAAATTGCGGCGGGCTCTCAAGAGCAAGGAAAGATAGCCACCGGCGATCCGGTAAGGAAAGTCGGTGCAGCGGCCGCGCCCTGAGCCCTTCGACGAGCTCAGGACGGCGCTTGTCGAAGGGCCCATGGGCTTCGTCGAAAAGGCTCCTGAGCTTGTCGAAGGGTGGCCAGGGCCGGAATCGAACCGGCGACCTTTCACTTTTCAGGCGAACGCTACTACCGACTGAGCTACCTGGCCTTGGGTCGGTGAGATGGATTCATCACCGCTTACGCGACCCCGACGGGACTCGAACCCGCGACCTCCGCCGTGACAGGGCGGCGCGCTAACCAACTGCGCCACGGGGCCATGTAACTCAAGCTTCGCACCCTTCCGGGCGCCCGCGAAACTATAGCGCAGCAGGCGAAGTCAGCGGAAAGCGGACAGATTGCGGGCTCTCGCTCGGGAAGTCTGACAGCGGCTCCTCACGCTAAGGTAGCTGTGCCAACCCAGGTCCCCATCGTCTAGCGGCCTAGGACTCCGCCCTTTCAAGGCGGCAGCGCGGGTTCGAATCCCGTTGGGGACACAAGATAAAACCGCCTCTGACCAGGCCTGATACGACTGCAAGCCGACCAGAGTCTCCTCGGATCCGCCGCCGGGGACGCGCGGGGGACGCAAGAG